>JAEWUY010000080.1 GCA_023396795.1 Bacillota bacterium
CGCCCATTCCAGACGTTAATTCATAAGTAAAACCGCTAATGGTCAGCGATGTGTTTTGATACCAAATAACATATTCAAAAACACCAATTATCCCAGCAGCGTTTGCGCTATTAAATAATACGACGAGAGGAATGACAAAATTAACAAGAATTGCCCCAACAAATATCGGAACAATTATGACAAGAAAAATTGGAGCGATAATGTTTTGAAAAAGCATCGATATAAAAGTCATGAAGGCAATCTCAGTAATGAAAATTAGCACATTTAATCCATAGTTTTTCATAAACGCCCCGAATTCAGTAGCGTTGGAAATACCAAATTCAAAACCGAAAATTAGTGATAATCCCGTCGTCAAAAGTTGGTAAGTAAACAAAATAGTAAACAAGATTATTAACATCGCAAAAAAGTTAGCAAAATAAATCTTAATTTTGGAATATCCCGCGACGACTTGATTACGTATCGTACCCCAACCTGATTCTTTATAAAGTAAAACCACCCCAACGATAATTAATAAAATCATCGGTGTTGATGTTAATGAGAAGGAAGAGTTAATGATGCTCGTAATAGCGAATAAGTCGCCTAATAATGATGTTCCCCCTTGGGAAATGCTTTCGGCAATTACAAAGTTTAAGAGAACAGAAAATAAGCCAAGAACAAGAGTTATAATCGCAAAAATAATTGTTCCTTTATCTTTTACAGCTCTAAAGAGTTGCAATTTCAATAGTCTAGCCATTATGATTTCCTCCTATCAAATTGATGAAGTAATCTTCTAAGCCATTTTCTTGTTCGCGGAAATTTAAAACATTGATATCCGACTTAACTAACAATTTAACGATATCACTAGAATTCGCCACACCACTGACGCGAAGCGAACCATTATCGTCTTTCGACACACAATTTGGAAATTTTTCGTTGAGAACGGCTGTGGCTTTAATGTTGTCATCAGTTTTAATAATGACTTCTTTACTGACATGGGCAAATAAGTCCTCAGAAGAAATCTCGTTAATAATTTTGCCTTTGTCAATAAAGCCAAAGGTCGTAGCCAATTTGGATAATTCACCTAAAATATGGCTCGAAATAATCATTGTTATATTGCGGGCCTTGTTAATATTAACAAGTAATTCACGCATTTCACGAATTCCCTCCGGATCAAGACCGTTAGTAGGCTCATCAAGAATTAGAACTTTAGGATCGCCAAGCAAAGCCATGGCAATTCCTAATCTTTGTTTCATGCCAAGGGAAAAGTCTTTGGCTTTTTTCTTGGAATTGATGACGTCTTGTAAACCAACTTCTTTTAAACGTTCAACGATAAGCGATTCATCGTTAATCCCTTTTAAGATTAAGGTTGTTTTAAGATTATCGTGCGCTGTCATATTCATGTAGAGGGCTGGTGTTTCAACCATCGCCGCAATATGCTGACGGGCTTCGATTTGTTCGGCTTTTGTTTTAGCGCCGAGCAGAGTAAAAGTACCTGATGTTGGATTGGCAATTCCGGTTAAAACGCGAATTAACGTTGTTTTACCAGCGCCATTACGACCAACAAATCCATAAATTTCTCCACGATGAACAGTAATGTTAACTTGGTCTAAAGCATTTGTACTTCCGTATTTTTTGCTTAGATCATGAGTTTGAACGACAATATCTTGATTAATTGCCATGCTATTTCCCCCTTAATTTAGCCAAGGCGTCTTCTTCTTCTTTTAAAATTTTATCCATTCGATCTTTCTTATCGAAAGTATCATCATAAACAAAGGTTAGTTCTGGAACTTTGCGAATATCAAGTTTGCTAGCAAGCGAACTGCGCACAAAGCCTTTAGCAGCATTTAAAGCCTCAAGATTGACTTGCGGATTTTTAGTTCCGATAAAAGAAACATACACTTTTGCGTAAGAAAAGTCACTCGACACGCGTACTTCGGTTACCGAAACGAGACCAACATTTTTGTTTTTGACCTCAAATTGTAAAATTTCCGAAATATTTTTGGCGATAATGCTTTGAATTCTTTCGCTACGGTTAGCCATGTTACTTTTTCGCCTCCATTTCGAAACCTTCGATGAGGTCTTTTTCTTTGATGTCACTAAAGTTGTCAATAACAATTCCACATTCGTAACCCTCGCGGGCTTCTTTAATATCTTCTTTATAACGCTTCATGGAACCAATTTTGCCTTCATAAACGACAACCCCATCACGAATCAAACGAATATCTTGATTGTTCTTTAAAGTGCCGTTAGTAACATATGAACCGGCAATTGTCCCGAGTTTAGAAGCTTTATAAATAACACGCACTTCAGCCGTTCCAGTGATTTTCTCAACCATCTTGATTTTTAATTTGCCACGCATTGCTGCTTCCATCTCTTCAATGAGAGCATAAATAATCCGGTGGAGACGAATTTCAACTTTTTCTTCGTCAGCTTTAGCTTTGACTAAAGCGTTGGGGCGAACATTAAAGCCAAAAACCACAGCATGGGAAGCACTGGCGAGTAAGATATCACCTTCGGTGATGGCTCCAGCAGATGAACCAATAACATTGACTTTGACGCCTTCAGCTTCGAGCTTCTCCAAAGCTCCTTTAATCGCTTCCGCTGAACCAGTCGTATCAGCTTTAATAATGACATTGATATTTTCAACTTCACCTTCATGAATACGATTGAATAAGTCATCAAGGGATGCCGCAGCACTGCCGCCTCGACCTTCGGTTTCTTTTGCTAAACGACGTTTATTAGCAATGTCACGGGCTTGCTTTTCATTCGGAAAAGCCATGAAGTGATCACCAGCATTCGGTACTTCGCTTAAACCAATAATACTGACTGGAGTCGAAGGACCCGCGCTTTTTAAAATCTTTTTATATTCGTTGGTCATACGCCGGATTTTGCCATAAGCCGAACCAACAACAACATAGTCTTGAAAATTGAGTGTCCCGTTTTGGACCAATAAAGTAGCTTTTGGACCTTCGCCTTTATCAAGATTAGCTTCGATAACGGTGCCTAGAGCGTAACGATTCGGATTAGCTTTCAATTCCGCCATTTCCGCGACGAGAATAATATTCTCGAGTAAATTATCAATTCCCAGGTTTTTCTTCGCCGAAATTTCGACAAAAATATTATTTCCGCCGTATTCTTCAGGAATAATGTCATGGGCGACTAGTTCGTTGCGAACCCGTTTCGGGTCGACGCCTGGTTTATCAATTTTATTAATCGCGACAATTATCGGTACATTAGCAGCCCGAGCATGATTAATGGCTTCTTTTGTTTGAGGCATAACCCCATCATCAGCGGCGACGACCAAGACA
>JAEWUY010000004.1 GCA_023396795.1 Bacillota bacterium
AGCTTGATCTTTGGTTTCTTTGCTTGCGGTAAACGGAATTCTTGTCGAATATCCGGCTTTAGCCGCGACAATCATCTTGGTGGGCCAAGCAAAAATGTCTTGGTTCCATCTTAAAACAGTGTCGTTATAAACTTCGCGAGCTGCCGTGATTTCTCTTTGCAAATAGCTATTTTGTTGCATAGCGTCTGCTAAGGCACGGTGAGCCTTGAGATCAGGATAAGCTTCAAAAGCGACACGAATACTGCTCATTGCTGAGTCGAGTTGACCAGCAACTTGGTTACGGTTATCTTCGTTAGGATTGACCCCACCACGGAATTGAGCAACGGTTTTCATAACATCTTTGTCCAGATCAACCGATTTCTCCACAATACCGACAACGTTTTGCAAAATTTGCACTCTTTGTTCGAGATAGTTATCGATTTGCGAAGCATTGTGTTGAATCTTTTGTTGAAGAGCGCGTAAATAATTACGAGCGCCGATTTTCATAAAGAGAAAAATTAGACCCGGGATAATAGCTAAAACCCATAATAAGATTTCAAATACTAAAGATCCAACTCCGACTTTCACGGGAATTTGTTTTTCAATAACGTTTACATCGCGACCTTCTTGATTGACTGGTCCAGTCATTTCGTCTAGTTCGTTTGCCATATTAGATTACCTCCATCTTTATATTATATATATGGTTTAAGAAATGTTACCTACTTTTTTTAATAATATACGCTAGAAAGAGACCGACATGATAAATATCTTTTTCATCAGCTAACTTCCCATCCCGAATCGATTCAAAGGCTTTACGGAATTTATCGGCATAAGTTTCTGCTTTTTCGTCTTCATCAACCACTTTGACACTGACATCACTATCTTGAGAAACAGGAATATATTCAACCCAGTTGACCGGAACATTATGTGTCCGACCATCTCCACCAAAAACCGGAACATAATCTGTGCGATTAATTGTTTGATAGCCATAGGCTGTCACATGAATAGTGTCCATAAAGTTACCACTTTTAACGATGGACGTTTTTAAGATGTTAGGTGTGCCTGATAAGGGATGGATGAATTCCTTGGCGTTCATGGCGTTAACAACTCGTTCATGCTCATAAAAACTCACATAGCTATCATATAAATCTTTGTAAATATATTCATGAGGTTTGTGTTGCTGATATAAAGGAATCGCCAAGATTGGTGCGAAGGCAAAGAAAACATGTTTGAAATAGGCATTGTTATAGTCGATAAAATTTTTGCGAACTGCATCAAAATCGAATCCTTTGAAATAATTTGGATTGATATCGAGAATAAAGTTGCGAAGATGTTCGGGATAGACGATATTGATCATCTTGTGTTTGACAAAGTCAAAATCATCGCCAAACGCCACTTCCTTATCTTTCATCAATTGCAGTAATTGTTTTTGCGCTAGTGGCGTGAAAAGCAAACGGAACTCGAGCTCATCATTACGGTTTGTGGCCCCCCATAAGACTTCAAATTCAGAGTTGCCCATGACCGTGTAATCGCCACCTTTTTTGATACTTTTTTCGGCCATTTTATTAAGCTTTTTGACTTCTTTATTAACTTTCTTTTCGATTTGTTTATCATTTAAATGCTCAGCATCTGAGTCCTGCCGCGAAAAAATTAAATCAGGAGCTGCTTCATTACCATAAACCAAATATGGTTCCTCATGGTAATAAGGGCATGGTTTTTCGACCGTCGCCCGTAGCGTTTGCGTATGGTGATTCGTCACATAACGACCATTTACATAAGAACTGGTTGTCCAATGAATGACGAGTTCGCCGGTATATATTTTTGTGCCTAGGCGGTGAACTAAATCGTTAGCGATAAAAAACGGATTTCCGACAATATCACCAGATTGGACGTAAAGGGAGGAACGATTAATGTCATGAGCTTCTGATAAACCAAATTTTGAAACAAGATAATCAAGACGTTTGCTATCAAACATGCGATCAAGATTAATAATCGGAATTGTTTTTTTAAACAGTTCCACACTCATTCCTCGTTTGAATAAATCGTTTAATGGTGCCATTTGCGCCCACGCTTCAGCAGTCAAATCAGCAATAATCTTATCGAGTTTTTGCTTTAAGGTCCGAAGTTCTTTAAGTTTTGGGTTAATTATGACAAAAATCAAAACGAGAAAAACAATAGGAAGAACAAAGCCAAAAACTATCATCAAAATCGGGGCCACCATCGGTAAGCTTGTGCCGTTAGCAAGCATGACAATTCCAACCACCGCCGCAATCAAGAAGGCTACAACTAAGAAAATTAAAAAACCTCGCAAACCATTTTGTTTGCCAATTTTTTTAACGATATCACCACGTTCTCCTTCGGATTTTTTTATTTTGCGATTCGTTTCGCGATTCGTTTCGATGTTAATTTGTGACTTTTCGACTAATTTATCGAAATAATCGTTCGCGTTTTTATCGAAAGTTTCTTTATAGACGTTTTTATAAGCAAGGAGAGGTTCAAAGATGTTTTCGCCCTCAAATCCAGATGTGTTATCAATATTTTCCATGTTTTGCCCCTTATTAGTTTTTGAGCCTATAAGGCTTTATACTTATTAATTTTATCACAGTAAAAACAATGTAAATCACTAAATTCAGTTTATGTAATTGTTTAGGAGAAAGAAATTATTGCAGTTAAGTGACAATTCCATCGCAACAGTAAGGTATATAATCACTCGAGTATAATTAACTTGTCTTCTTTGTCTAGGAAAGGAGACTATTTAATGGCAAAGAAACATGTCTACAAAAGACTGACGATTGAGAATCGAATGGATATTCAGGCCGCGATTCATGATGGTAAGACGATCTCGGAAATCTCCCGTATGTTAAGTGTAAACAAATCAACCATCTCCAGGGAGCTTAACCGCAAGATGATAAAAGGGATGTTCTGTTCGACAATCAAGAGTATCGCTACCTGCAATGTCTGTCGCAAGAAGAACTATTGTAGCTTTCATCCCAAACTCTATTATGACTACAAAGCGTCAGATAATAAGGCGCAAGACTTACGAATGACGCCCCGAAGGAAGAGTCGCCTGAGTCAAGAGACGATTAAGGAGATCGATGAAATCGTCACGCCGCTTATTATGCGCGGACAAAGCCTTCATCATATCTATGTCTCGGATATAAACCTTCAGATGCTTTGCTCAGAACGGACGCTTAGAAGACTTATTTATCGCCACGAGTTAAGCGCGTCTCCAAGCTCGCTAAGAAGATATGTCCGCTTTCCTCACCGTCTCCCCAAGAAAGAAAAATCTCTTGTTATTCGCGATATTAGATACATCATCGGTCGGAAGTATAGTGACTATCTTAACTATGTTAAAGCTCATCAAGGTATCAGCCGCGTCGAATATGACTCAGTAATCGGTAAGATTAACGATTTCCAGGCGATCCTCACCATCACTTTTGTTAAGTATGACTTTCAGTTCAGGCTTCTAATTAAGAAGGGCGACTCCTCTTCGGTCCTCGAAGTCTTAAAGGGCTTATATAAAAAGGTGGGGGATAAAGCTAAAGACATCTTTGAGGCGAATCTTTGTGATAACGGTACGGAGTTCGCCCAGTTCTATG
>JAEWUY010000029.1 GCA_023396795.1 Bacillota bacterium
TGAAGTCGATGCCATTTTTCCTATTCCCTACGAATTGACTCAGGAATTCGATATTCGCCGTTACGGAGCACATGGAACTTCCCATCAATATCTCGATCAAGAAGGTCGCAAGTTAATTCCTGATGTCAAACATCCGCGAATCATCACGTGCCACATCGGCTCAGGGGCCTCAATCGCCGCCATTAAAAACGGCAAATGCGTCGCTACATCGATGGGTCTAACACCTTTAGGTGGCATCATGATGGGCACAAGGACTGGCGATATCGATCCATCAGTCGTCTATCATTTATGTAAGAAACTTGGTAAAAGTGTTGATGAAGTCTATGAAATTTTAAATAAGAAGTCAGGCTTATTAGGAGTTTCAGGTGTATCCAACGATTCTCGCGATGTTTTGAAAGCTGTTGCAGACGGTAATGAAAGGGCGATTCTCGCTGATCAGCTCTTTAATCGGCGCATCGCTGATTACATCGGTCAGTACTTTGTTCGTCTCGGTGGTGTCGATTTAATTATTTTTTCCGCTGGCATCGGCGAAAACTCAGCCTACTTCCGTTCACAAATCATAAAAGAAATAAGTTCGGCGCTCGATGTGAAAATCGATGAAAATCTCAATGAAAACTCTCGAGGTGTAAATGTTTTGCTCTCGACTAGCGATAGTAAAGTCAAAATTGCCCTCATCCCTACGGATGAAGAAGTAATGATTGCTCGCGATACATTTGAATTAATTAAATAACGGCTTTTGACTTTATTACTATGTAATATCATTTTCAATAAACCGCTTTCATTACAATGAGCGATTCATGATTGCAATTAAATGTTGACATCTTTTTCTATCGAATCTACTATAATAGCAATTTTATATTACAACGAAAGGAGAAATTGTAATGAAATTAAAACACATTCTACCAGTCACTTTACTTGCTGTTTTAGCTCTTGCAGCATGTGACCCAGTTGATTCTACGAGTGACACATCATCAGAAGAAGAACTTACTCTTGCTAGCTATGTTGACGATCTAGCAGTTGGCGTTCAAGGGGAAGGCGTCTTAGAAGACATTCTCGCTTTATTACCGGCAGCTGATGTTGGTTTCACTACTCAAACTCAAGATTATCTTGAATACAGCAGTGCTGACAATTATCAACTCGAAACTTCAGTCGTCGCCAGTCGTTATGACAACGATGTTCTTGAAGTCGTTCTTGATTCTCAAGTTGCCGAAAGAGTTGATGGAGTTTGGGGCGAATTTGAACCTTATTATTCCTCAATTGAAACTGTGTGGGCAGATGCCACAAACATCAATTACGTCTACGAAGAAGATGGCGATCCTGCAAATGCTTATAGTTTTGCTCTCGCCGCCGATGCCAATGCCGAAGTACTCGATGGATATCTTGCTTCCGTCGGTGCTGTTGACGACATCGAATACGGTATCGCTTTAGCTGGTGAAGCTTACAACTATTATCTTACCGGAGATTGGAACTATGTTACCCTTGACAGTTCTGTTGAAAAAGTCGCTGCTGCTGGTGAAGATCCAGAATACGTTGTCGTTGAAGTTGCTTCAAACATCGGATATATGTATTCCGGTCAATTAGCTTGGGGCCCTGGCAATGAAGGCGTCTTTGTTGAAAGATATTACAACTATGGCGTTGAATTCTATATCGTTGATGGTGTTGTTGATTACATCTACTTAGACGAAGGTTCAATGTTCCAAATTTTGTACACTGATTCTGCCGCCACATCCGAAACTCCCGCTCCAGTCATTGCTGGAACAAGCGAAACCCCACCATCACCAATAATGACAAACGCTGAATGGGATACTTATGTTACTAATGTTTCAACCGTTAGCGCAGGAGAACTTACCTATGGATCAAGCATTTATTGCTATGACATCTCGTTCTCATCTGAATCAAACGGCGCTTACAACCTCGCGGAATTACCAGATGTTTCGGCTTTCCGTGTTGGTGACGCTTCCGATGCTGGTTATTGGATTGACGTCGAAGCATTCCTCGCATAATTAGGGAATTCTTAAAAAACTAAAGGCGATTCACGAGAGTCGCCTTTTTCTTTGCGCTTTTCTTTTAATCACCTAACTTATCATCTAATATATAGAGGTATTAAATTAAGGAGATAAAATAATGCCATCAAAAATAGACCCAATTATTATTGAGGAAGCCAAGTCTTTCAAACGCGAACATAATCGTATCATCAAAAACATTATCAAATACGACCGCATCGCCATTTTTCGTCATGTCATGCCTGATTTCGACGCGATGGGCACACAGATGGGACTTTATACTTGGATTAAGGATAATTTTCCAAATAAGGAAGTCCGTTTCTTAGGTGATAATCACGTCACATTCACACCCCGTCTTTTTCCAGAAACAGAACGGCTTAATGACGAGTGGTTCAAAGAACCATTCTTAGCTATTATCATCGATACCGCTAACACCTCGCGCATTGCTGATCCACGCTGGAAAAGAGCGAAGTATAAAATTAAAATCGATCATCACCCCGATGTTGAAGATTTTGGAAGAATTAGTATCGTCAACACGACAATGGCGGCCGCTAGCGAAGTTGTCGTGAATATGATTTTGACTGTCAAGGGCGAATATACTTTAAGCCAGCAAGCAGCATCATACTTTTACATCGCTCTTGCAGGAGATTCTGGTCGCTTTCAATATAACTCCACGACTCCACACACTTTTGCAATTGCCAAAGAGTTGTTAAAAACCGGTTTTGTTCTTAGTGATGTTTATCGCAAAATGTATTTTAAAAAGATCGAAGACCTTCGCGTAACTGCCTATGTTCTTAATAACTTCCATGTTAGTGAACATGGTATCGCTTATTATGTCTTAAGTGATGCGATTCAAAAGGAACTAAATATTACTAGTGAACGCGGCAAAGAAAACGTTAATCTATTTTCAAATATTGACGGGGTTAATGCATGGTGTTCGATTACCGAAGACGCTAAAGATCAATGCTATCGCGTCTCAATTCGCAGCAAACAAAAAGCCATTAATCAAGTGGCCGCTAAATACGAAGGTGGCGGACACGCTCAAGCTTCAGGGGCAAAACTTAAAAGCCTTGATGTCATTCCCGCTTTCATCAAAGACCTCGACGATTTATTTGCCTAAATCACAAACTGCAACTACAAAAAAGGTGTCAAATATTGATACCTTTTTATTTTAACTAAGTCTTTATTTTTGCTAAAATATATTATATGAGTTTCATTCCCTTACACGTCTTGACCGGTTATTCTTTTTTACAAAGCGGAATATCCATCGACAGCTATGTAAAAGCCTTAAAAAAGCGAGGATACAAAGGTTCTGGCCTTTCTGATTTTGAATCGCTTTCTGGCATTCCGGAATTTTTTAAGGCGTTACAAAAAGAAAAACTTTCTCCACTTGCAGGACTAGATTTAATCATTGAAGGCAGTTTGCTTTCTTTTTATGCCTTAAATGAGCAAGGATATCGAAATCTATTACGCCTTCTTTTTTTAAAAAAAAGAAACGATTTATCGTTTAAAACCCTTAACCAGCACAAAGAAGGTCTGGCGGTTGTTTTAGCCATTAATCATAGTCAACTTCGCACACTTTTCGAAACAGATATAACTCAGATTCCTCGTTTTCTACTTCCTTATTCGAATCTTGGCGAAACATTTTATCTCGGCATCGAGTTTAGCGAGCAAAACGACGAAGACTATGTCGCTTATATTCGTGAATTTTCGCGATCACATGGTTATCAAACTATCGCTTTTCCCTTTATCAAATATATCGATAAA
>JAEWUY010000127.1 GCA_023396795.1 Bacillota bacterium
GCGGAGTAAGAGGGAGTCGAACCCTCGCACCAGTTGCCCGATCTACTTCCTTAGCAGGGAAGCCCCTTCACCACTTGGGTATTACTCCACGAACGCCATTAAATATAACATAATGGCGAATAAAACTTCAAACAAATTAATAGGCTTTAGCGAAGTAAACGACTTTATCGGCCTTCTTGCCACATACACCACATTTATCATCAAAGGGTTTTTGATCGCCATGAGGTAGACAACGAGCCGTCGCCGTCGTAAGTTCTTTAACTTTATCTTCGCATTGTCGACTGCCACACCACATCATTTTGGCATAGCCACCTTGGTCAACGACTTCCTTTAAAGCATCAAGTGTTTTTACAGGGATAATATGATTATCAAGAAAAGTCTTGGCTTTCGCATACATCTCATCATGGGTTTCTTTAAGAAGACGAGATACTTCCCAAACAATATTTTCATTAGCAACAACTTCCTTTTTGCCATCGACACGACGAGCAATAACTACTTGGCCATTTGCTAAATCACGCGGACCGATTTCGAGTCTTAATGGTACGCCTTTCATCTCGTATTCAGCGTATTTCCAACCTGGAGTCCGATCACTGGAATCAACAATAACGCGAAAACCAGCTTGTTCGAGTTCATTTTTTATGTTTTCAGCCTTAGCAAGAATCCCTTCTTTATTTTGTTGAATTGGAATAATTGCGATTTGAATAGGTGCAACTTGTGGCGGTAACACTAAACCATTATCATCACCATGAACCATAATAATCGAGCCAATCAAACGCGTTGAAACGCCCCAACTGGCTTGGTGGGGATGACGAAGAATATTGTCCTTACCTTGAAAGGTAATACCAAAAGCTTCGGCAAAACCTGTTCCGAAATAATGGGTGGTCCCGCTTTGCAAAGCTTTGCCATCATGCATTAAGGCTTCGATTGAATAAGTCTCACGCGCTCCAGCAAAGCGCTCTTTATCAGTTTTTAATCCTTTGACAAAAGGAATGGCTAAAAGTTCGCGTCCTAAATCGTCATAAATATTTAAAACTTCTAAAGCGTTTCCTCGCGCTTCTTCCTCTGTGGCAAAAATAGTGTGGCCTTCTTGCCACAAAAATTCACTACCGCGTAAAAAGGGACGAGTGGTTTTTTCCCAACGAACGACACTGCACCATTGATTATATAGTTTAGGTAAATCACGATGCGATGAAACAATTTTGGCATAGTGTTCACAAAACAAAACCTCACTTGTCGGGCGAATAATTAAAGGATCATCGATCTTATTTTTTCCGCCAATCGTGGCGATGAGAGTTTCGGGAGCAAATCCTTCGACGTGTTCTTTTTCTTTGTTAAACAAAGATTCGGGAATAACTAAAGGCATATAAACGTTACTAACCCCGATTCCTTTAAACCGTTTATTCAAATAATTTTGAATTTGTTCCCAAATCGCATATCCATAAGGTCGATAAATGATAAAACCTTTGACCGAGGAATAATCCATTAATTCAGCTTTGCGGCACACATCGGTGTACCATTTAGCGAAATCGACATCGCGACTAGTAATCGCTTCGTTTTTATTTGTTTCCATGCATTTTTCTCCTTATGACGCCATGGCTTTTATTTTGTTAAGGTTCTTTTGTGAAATCGGCAGAATCATCTCATCGCTAGGAGATAAAGATTCGCTAGCCACAAATTTAATTCCGGACTTAATAATCAATTCAATCGCATTCCAGTTTTGCAAATCGGTAGCGATAATCGGCTTGTTGTATTTTAGCAGTTTTTCCACTAGCGAGCGCATTTGTAAACGCCTTCTACTATTAGTATTAATATCATGAGTCATAACTTCATCGAGAATAAAGAAATCGAACATATCATAAACTGTCGAATTCAAGAGCAAATCCTTATCGGCAAGTTTCAAGGCGATTTCATAACCTTTGACTTTATAAGTCCGAAGTTCGGTAATCATAATTTCATCATCAAAAGTTTGCTCACTAATATCTTTTTCCGAAAAAACCAAAACAATATGTGTTTCTTTAATGCGATTAATATGCCCAAAAGTTTTAATAATATATGGTTTTTCTTGCCATAGAACATCGAAGAAAAGACGCAAGTAATCACCGCTTTTTTCATTAATAAAATGAGAAATAATATTACGAGCAATCGTTCCAAACAATTCTTTATCGTCTTCAGTACGGGCCGCGTATTCTTTGAGCTCATCGATTGAATCAAAAAAAGTATCAAATGGTTGAACAAAGGTTTGATAACCAAGAATCTTTAGCTTTTCGGCATCAATGATTGGGCGATATAAGAATTTCAATTTTTTATTGCGAATGATATTTTCGACTTCGGTACGATTTGATTGGTCAATCATCTCATCACCGCGCATTCCTTGCTCGTACCAGGTCACAAGTTCGTTATCTTCCTGGCCATAAGAAGCAACAACCAAAGACTGACGCAAAAGCTTTTCGGCTTCGTTAGGAAAGAATTTATGTTCGACAACCCCAACGGTAATACCAATTTGGTCAATTAAGCTGTTCAAACTTAAAAAGCGATTAATGTCGTTAACAATCGAATGAACAAATAGCATAATGCTGGAATGTGATGTTAAACGGGTATCAAATACTACGATTTCGTGTTGAGAAGGTTCAATAAAGTAGCGATTTGCCGTGATATGTGGCGATATAATCTCTTTAATCTGTGCAAAAATAAGCCGATCAAAAGATCCTATTTTGTTTTGAGAAGACGCCCTTTTGTAATAAAAATTAAAGGCCGTCGCCACACCCCGGAAAGGAGAATTATCTAAAAGAATACGAGAAATCTCTTCCATTGAACTTGCTGAGACAACCTTGCCCTCGCTAGCTTTTGGTGGTAAATAACGCAGCAAATAACTTTCTAAGTGAATAATTTGTTTTTCTTTATCGACTTCCTGAACTTGGAGCATGGAAAAATAAGCTTTCTTGTTTTTACTCATGATGACATCAATTTCAAAATAGTCTGGAACTGATTTCGTGGCGTCGATTAGAGAACCAACCCACTCAATTAGTTTCTCCCGTTCAAAATTTGGAAATTGATTATAAAAATCAGTTACGGAAATTAATCTCTGCTCACGTATATTAGAGCGATTAAAAAAACGAACGGTATTATTTTTAACATCGACAATATAAACACGAACAGTATTAGCTTGGTCTTTGATGTCTTTGCGATATTTCTTATCGCCATGACGGCTGATAAAAAACGAAATCAGCACAATTAAAAACACAATAAATAATGCGCCAAAAACACAAAATAGAATTAATTCAGGAATGTTTTCGAAATCAAAAATAGGCACTTTTGTCAACCTCGCCTATCATTATACACGAATAAGGGTGTGATACAATGCGAGTTAGTAAAAATACCAAGGTTCAATCAAAGATTGTTTGATGCTATTGCCCCTAACTAAAAAGACGAAGTCGCATCTACCAAGAAAAAATAAACATGATATAATTATTTAGCGCTGGAGGAATACCCAAGCGGCTGAAGGGGTCGGTTTC
>JAEWUY010000100.1 GCA_023396795.1 Bacillota bacterium
CAATCGCTTCAACTGATGCTTATGCAAAATATGTATACATGCAAGCCTTATATACTGAACACAGCAGTTCAACGCAAAATATTGGTTATTTAAACAATAATAATGCAATTGCCCTAATTATTGGTATTGCTTTGATTGGTTTAACCAGTATTGCTGGTCTCTATGTCTTAAAAAGAAAAAGAGCCTAATAAACAACAATTATAAATTGAACGCCTTTATTGGCGTTCTTTTTATGTTCTTTCTTGTTTACAGTTGTATGGATTTGTTAACTTAAATTCGAAATTATAGTATGATAAATTTATGAATCTTTTAGGAGACCTAAATAATGATTAAAAAGAATTATTTCGTTTTTCTTTTTTTACTAGCCTCGCTTGTCGCTACTTCTTGTACCACCACTCCAAGCGATACAAGCAGTGATGAATCGAGCTCGGCTAGCGAAAGCATTGATCCGACAAGTGAATACACCGTTACTTTTGATTTAAACTACGCCGGAGCGGAAAACACTCCTGCGTCACAAACAATTTTGGTCAATAACTTGGTTAGTGAACCCACTCCACCAACGCGCACTGACTATACTTTCCTCCATTGGTCCAGTGACATCTACGGAGCAAATGCCTGGGATTTTGATAACAACTTAGTTGTATCGGATATGACGCTTTATGCTGCATGGGAATATTCCTATGTTGAACCACCGATTCCTAAGAAAACGTTCTATCTAAATGCTCCGGCTTTCTGGCTTGTCGATAATTACACCGCTGGTGTTTATGTCTGGAGTGATGAGGACGGTCCTAAACTCAACTGGCCAGGCGAAAAGATGACGGCAATTGAAGGTGAACTCTTCAGTATTGAAATTCCTACAAACTATACAAAGATGTTATTTGTCCGTTTAACTCCCGCGGGTTTAGAACCCGCTGTTGGCTCGAAATCGCAAACTGTTGATCTTGATTTAGCAACATTAACAAATCCTGATTTTAACTATTTTACTGTTAACGAGGCGCTTCGTTATGATGATAATAAGTGCTCCGGCTTATGGTCTGTCTATCCTAATGATCCCGAACCGCTACCACCAGAAGAAACAACAACGTTTTACGTTGATGTTCCAACCTTTTGGCACACCGATGGACGCGTTGCTGGCATTTATCTTGCCACCACCGGTTGGGGAGCGGCCAAAGAAAGTTGGCCAGGTGAGTTAATGACGTTTGTTTCCGATGAAATTTATAGCTTTGAAGTTCCTGAATCTTACGTTAATGTGATTTTTGTGGCCCTGTTACCATCAGGAGCCGAACCCGCTACGCAAAAAACACAAACTGTTGATTTAATCAAACCGACAAATGGCGATAACTTGTATACAATCGAAGAAACCGTTGTTTATTCGCCGAGTAAATCTTCGGGTGTTTGGTCGGTTTATACTCCAGCGTAGTTTCTTCTTCTTTTATTAATAAAAGGTTCGAATTAAATCGAACCTTTTTGATAAGTATATGTTGTATCGTTAGACTTTCGAAATAACAATACCATAAGCATTTAACTGCGTACTAGTTGCATTCCAGGCCAACACAACTGTTCCTGGACTAATGGTGACATTCGATGTCCCACAATTGACATATACTTTGTAAGTTACTCCGCCACCGGAAATTTGGAAATGATGAACATCGGTGTTAAGACCAAAGTCCCAGCCAGTATAGTCGCCATTAATTGGGAAATCAGGTAGATTCTTGACGGCTGCTACGGCTTGATAAAAGGCCAACATGCTCGTATTATCACTAGCTTGCTCGGCAGCGCTGGCAAGAGAATTCTTGTTATAGTCATCGTGCTCGACAGTGTACATATTAAAGCGATAACCAGTCGTTCTGTCGTCCTCGCTCCCCCACTTAAAGGGTTGACGATACCACCGATCCATATTGTTGGCGTTAGTCGCGTTATCTTGAGAAGTATTTCCGGACATACCAAGTTCGTCACCATAGTAAATCCAGCTTAATCCTGGTTGCATCAAAGTAATAGCGGCGTGAGTTTGGGCTTTCTTAATTTGCGTCGCAACATTGGCCCCACCAATTGTTGGGTTATTTGCCAAGTTACTACCATCACTAGCCACGTTAATATGGTTGATCGCCCTTAAGACGTCATGGTTAGAAGTATAGGCTCCACCAATATAGTCGCTACGATGTGAACGATTAACGGTTTCGGTGCTGTTACCTTCTTGAGCGTTAGCCACCGCATTCATGCCCTGCTTTTTAAGATAATTATACTCAAGATTATGATAATAAAGACCAAAGTCAAATTGCGAGTCCATCGCTTTAAGATAAGGAGCCATTCGATCATCCCAACCATCGAAGTTTTCACCGACAAGGAAAGTGTTCGGATAACTTTGTTTTAGCTTATGGGCAAATTCTTTCCAAAAAGCGAGGTTTTTCGACATATTCGAAGAATAATCAAATTTAACCGTTACAGTTTGCATTTTTTCTTCGTCGTAATAAGTTCTTTCCCCGGTGTCACTGACGACAAGATCACCGCTTTGATAAGCTTCGTCTAACATATAAATATGTTTAACGGCATCAAGACGGAAACCATCGACGCCAAACTCTAACCAATCCTTAGCCATATCAATGACTAAGTCACGAGTAATTTGAGCATCATAGTTAAGTTCAGCCATGCCTGAACCAAATTTTCCATAGTAATAGTAATTAGACTCGCCATCGCGGTACCAATCAGGATGGGTTTCAACGGGAATATTATTATAGGTTGCCGTCGCCGTACCATATCCTGGGTCGCTAGCAGCTGGTCCAGCTACTTCGTTCCATTTCCGAACCATATCACCTGCGTACTTCCAATGATACATATCGCGATAAGAGAAAGGTTCGCTTGTAATCGGATTAATGCCTTCCTCGGCGCGTTGAGACTTTTTAAACCACACGTTATTTTTAGAAGTATGGTTAATGACAAAGTCCATTAATATTGTCATGTCCCGGTCGTGAACTTCATCGACAAGTTCGCGATAGTCTGCCATAGTCCCGAACTTTGAATCAATCGCAGCAAAGTCGGTAACATCATAGCCATGATAACTTTCCGACTGTTGGATTGGCGTCAGCCATAAGCAATTAACATTTAGGCTTTCTAAATAATCAAGACTATTGATAATGCCACGAATATCACCCATACCGTCATTATTGGAATCGGCAAAGCTGGCGACAAAGATTTGATAGCCGATACCCATTGATGATTTAAAGGTTGCGGATGTTGCGGCTTGCGTGTAACTATCACTCGAACTATTGACATCGGATTCCGAGCGGTAATCACCACTCGTATCAGTAACGACAGGATTTTCGACATAGTCAGGATCATAGGCAAAGGAATAGTCACCGACACTACCTTGAATACAGAAAATATGAATTGCACCATTTAAGCGACGGTGACTAGTAATATCGTCAATATAAGTATTAGCACCACCATCACTTGTCCAGTGCGAACCACCACCCATTGAACTTTCTAAAACAATTAAAAAGCCAATCCGTGTTGCGCCGATAAATCCGGTATTAGCTCCGGTCTTACCGCCAATAACATTTGTCGCGGTTAAATCAATATCAACAATTCGTCCAGATTGCATTAAGGCATTTCCGGAATTACCGACATTATCCATCCAGTCAACGTTCATTTCGTGAAAAGCACTGAGGACTGTCGAACTAGTTCCGCAGTATAAGGAACCTTCGAGGTCTTGAGGAGCATTTTGCCAAATCCATAAGGCATAATCATCGTATTCCGTGACCGAAGCAGCGGGACGAAGATAATGTAGATATAGATGGCCGTCTTCTGACCATGTGTTGAGCCAATCATCATATTCATCAATTACTTCAATCGAAGTTGTCGACGAGTCACCTGACTCGCTCGAATTCGTATCTGTAGGATTGCCATTACAACTTGCGATTAAAAACAAAGCAAGAATCATAGCGAAAGCTTGACGTATTTTAAACATAAATATACTCCTTTTCTTTTAGAAAAGACAAAAGATAACTACGCAGAATAAACCGACCAAGTTCCTTGACATCCTGGGTCGCCCCATTGGACGGTTTCAGCAATCGTAAACAAATCATTACTACCTGCCGCATCAACACTTAAATCGACGCTTTTGGCGCCCCAATCAGTAATCGGTTCGCCTGGAGAAACGCGGACGAAAATGAAATTCGTATATTGAGACGAAAGAGCATAACTATAAATATCGCCTGCGACATTGTTCATGCGAACGCCAGGGAAAGTATTATTAACTTCTCCTTCCCAGGCATACATCGCCACACCGGCGCCATCAGCCTTCCAAAATTCGGGAATATCGACGTAATAGACTTTATCTTCTACTTGGGCGACTGACCATCCGGCATACAAAGTCATATCCGCAGTCACAACATCCGCGGTAAAGTCCCATTCGTCCGCCCCATATAAATCTGTAGCCCAAAAGGTAAAGTCATAACCATCTCGAGTTGGATCAGCGGGTTCTGCAACTAAACCATTAACTTGAATGGTTTGTGAAGCTGGGGCAGCGGGTGCGCCTGAATAATTTAAATCAAAGGACACCGTATAAGTAGTTTCAGGGTCAACTGAGTTATCAGATGAATCTGAAACCGAATCGCTAGAACCGCCATTACAAGAAGCCAAGGCGAATGACAGTAAAATGATGGGGAGTAACATCTTTGAACTAATTTTTTTCATAATTCCGTTCCTTTATAAATAATTATTAGACATCTATATAATAGTGGAATTTATATTAACTTGTAATAATTCACTAAGATATCAAGCCGAGCATCTTTCTAAAATAACGATTACTCCTAACGCCAAAATCAAACCAAGAGCGTAGACAATAAAAAGAAAGACTTTGAATCCTTTTGTTAGCTTGGGCGGTCCAAACTCTTTCTTGGGATTGCCATCTTCATCATAAGCGGAGACGATTTCGTCTTGTTTTTTCTTATCTTTTTTCACTTTGTGTTAATAAAATAACAAATCGATTAACTTTATTTTATAAAGTAATCTGTCAAATGACAAGGAAAGATATCGACCACATATAAATAAAAAAGGCGTCTAAAGACGCCTTAGTAAATCAAATTAGTTTAGATAGATGATTGCTTTTTGCGGCTATAGAAATATAAACCACCTACTAACGACAACCCAATAATACTGAATAAAACAGTAATAGTTATACGATTCTTATCATCAATTGGGGCCAAAACATTTTGAGCAGATGAAGCCTGATCGGCATTATAACGTGCTTCAAGATAGGCTGTTTTTGCATCAATCGTTGTTTCATCGCCAAAATTATCGCTAACTACTGTAGCACCATTCAATGTGCTAGGAGTAATAAATAAGTCATTGAGTTGTGGCCAAGCATTATATCCACCAGCATAACTAGTTGAACATGAATTTATGTGGTTAAGAACTCCAGCTGCTTGACCACTATTTGACGGGAGCGTATCATGCTCGGTAATTGTTCTTTTGTTGGCATCAGCAACCCATGATCCAATTCGCACTGCTTTATAGTTACTATTGAACAAGTTTGAGATTGTGACCGTGACAGATCGATCGGATTGCTTTCCACTAGATTCAGTCTCGCCAGTCCATGCAAGAAAAATAATTTCAGTCGCATCAATAGGAACATCATAGAAATATAGACCTTCATAATAATCGGTAAGCGCCCTCTCCATTGCGGGGTTTGTGCCCCAAATAACTGGTGAGGTCGCCGAATTATGATGAACGTAAACCTTAAAGGTTCCATCTCCCCAGCTTTGTTCGAGAAGTGCATAGACACGTCTCTCTGTTTGTGTTGTGGCCGCTTCTGCTTCGCTCATAGGTGAAACGGAACTTACTGTTGCTCCAATACCAAGAGCCATAACTGCCCCTAATGCTAAAGCGGCAATCTTTGTCCAAATCATGTTCATTTTTTTCATAAATATCGTCTCCTGTGTTCCATTAATAATCACAAAGTAGAATAAAATAAAATTTTAACTATAGATACATTTCTTTTATCACTAATACAGACACTTGTCAAACAAACTGTGCAAAAAGATACATACGTAACTATATTGTAAATAACAAAGCTAGGTATTTTTGATTCATCGTGACGTTGGCGGCCCCGATATTATATTCGTATCCGTCATACCACTGTAACGAATTATAAACATTCGTGGATGTCGCAGCGTTACCAAAACTAATCGTTCCGGTTGTTCGTCCCGTAATATAGAAAACGATATCAGCCATGCCGTTAGATCCTTTAACCCATAAACCGATTGAATTACCTTCAATCCAAGTGCTCATCACTGTCGAAGTATCTTCCATATAAGGATAACGACTTAGATAAGAACGAGCAGCAACTGCTTGTTTGTATGAATTAAAGTAACTTAGTAAGGCTACTTTGCGATCGTATTTAAACGAATTAGTCCGATCAGGGCTCTTATAGGAGTTATGAGTAATTAACTTGCCATAAACTTCAATAACGTCACGATCGGAATCAGCGTTATTGGGATCATAAGGAATGATTTGCTCTTCTTCGGGCAAAGCTTCGTTTTCAGCGACCGTCATTTCGATTTTGGTGCGGAATATATCTTCACCGCCATGAATAAAAGCAATACCTTGTGACATTAAGACGGCGGCATTCACGCCGACAGAAGCTGCCGCCACATCATAAATTGAAGGTTCGGTAATACCGCCTCCTAATGAATAGTTTAATTGATCGAATAAGGTGTAGTTATCATGGCAACTCGCATAGTTAATCGTTTGATAAGGATTAGCGCCAGTAATATTTGTCCCATAGCCGTATTTACCTTGCAACATATTGGCAACTGTTTGTTTAGTTTCTAAGCTGGCATCGCTTTGCGAAATAAAGCCATAACCAGGATATGGTGGGCCACCCCAACCAGAGTCATTTCCGCCGCGAATGGCATTACGTCCCGCATCATTAAATCCACCTAAGATTCCTGGGCTTGATGTTGTAGGATGAAGGTGCGAATAAACAGTGTTTGTAACCGCCCATCTCGTTCCACTACGACCATCAGCAGCCCAACCTTCACCATAGGTGACAAAGTCAGGATCAATTGCATATAAGGCATCTTTAACTTGACGCATCGTTTCGACATCATGAAGACCCATTAAGTCAAAACGATAGCCTTTTATTTTATAAGTTTCGGCCCAGAATTTGACCGAATCAACGATTAATTTGCGCATCATCGGCGCTTCGCTTTTGGTTTCATTACCAACACCAGAACCATTCGTATAATAGCCTTCCGAATTCGTCCGGAAATAATACTTTGGCATAATCTTCGTTAAGTTAGAAGAAGCCACACTGGCGACATGGTTATAAACAACATCCATAATCACGCGAGTGTGATTCGCGTTCGTCGCATAAGCGTGAACGAGTTCTCTTAATTCTTTAATGCGTGTAAAACCATTGAATGGATCAAGTGAATAACCGCCTTCGACGACATTGTAATTATTGGGGTTATAGCCCCAGTTAAATGATGGATCGACTTCATTATTGTCATTATCAAAGAAAGGTAAAATTTGAATCGCATTAACACCTAATTCTTCAATGTGATCAAAGCCCGTCTTAACCGTCACATCACCTTCGGTGTAAGTTGTGCCTTTTTCGTAAAAGCCTTTGAACTTACCGGCGTATTCAGGCGTTCCGCCCCATGTTTCATCGGCAGTCAAATCGCGAATATGGACTTCGTAAACAGTCAAATCGGTTGGCTGATCAATATCATAAACTTCATCGCCATCCCAGACGTCGGGAATGTCGTCCCAGCCCTCAGGAATTAGTTCAGGATCCTCAAAATTAACGACCATGCCCCGCGAACCATTAACGCTGGCGCTTTTAGCATAAGGATCAACAACTTCGTTAACACCAGCGGAGTTCGTAACGGCATAGTTATAATAGGTGCCGTGTAAGTTACCTTCTAATTTTAGATACCAGACGCCTTTAGCTTGTAAGGTCATGTCATAACCTTTATACCAGTCGGCTTGCGGAGTATCATTTTCATACATCGTTGAAGGTGTACCGGTGTAGTATTTCTTAAACACAACTTTCGTCGCCGTCGGAGCCCATAATTTAAACTCTGTATATTGCGGAGTATAACTTGGACCTAGATCATTACCTTCGTAGGTGTATTCGGTTTTAAATAAATTGGTGTCGTAAATCTTTTCAAACGATACATTTCGCCCACGAACTTTTTCTGGAGCGCTAGCAAAAGTTGCTTCCACATAATAAGAAATATTCGGTTGAGCGACGGAAGGAAGAGAAATATCAAACGTTTCAGCATTCGGATTATCGGTTTTAATGCGATATTTATTACGAACGCTTGGTTGTAAAATCTTTTCAGTATTAAAATAAGCCGCCGTAAAACCATATAAAACATAGTTGGAAACAATCGCTTCGGTTAAACCAACACCAATAACGTGAATTGATTGCCAATCAGTGTTTAAATAGGCTTCTTGAATGCGATCACCTTCGGCGTCGCTTCTTTGACCGTAAACTTCAATCATGCCACCCGCACCAGGAATCGACCAGACTTCAAGAACGTTTTTATCACCGACTAAAGTCGGAGGGAAATCTTCGTATTTAATTTCTGTGTCCGTTGATTGTCCGGCCCAAGTACTTTGCTCTTTGATAATAAAATAAAACGTGACATGCGAAGGAAAATCAGTTTTAGGATGTAAAGTAATGTGCATACCAAAGTCATCAATGCCATCTGGGGCTAATTCAACGCCGTCTTTTCCGCCCGCCCACACATAAAAGCGCAATGTAGCGTAGGCGCCATCATCTTGATGATAACGAATTGTAATATCATCAGGGATGGTTATACCATCAGGCACTTCTTCGGTATCAGTCGTGCTTGTTGAATCGGTTGTTGTGTCAATACTACCTGAAGTATCCGAGGGATCGATGTTATCGCATCCCGTCATGACGAGCACTGAGGCCGCCAACAACATTAATAAGCGTTTTACTTTCATAGGTATGATCTCCTTATGATTTTTCTTGTGAAAAGGAAATTAAAATTATTTTAATATAACACTGCTATAAGGCGCTAGCGAGATGGTAGCGCCACTTAAAGAAGGAGCTTCGGCCACAGCGTTAATTTCTTCGATAATCCTTAAACTGCTAACGGGAAGATCAAATGTTTGTAGTGTGTCCGAAAAATTATGAGCGATGTAAAGGGTTTCGTCTTCTCCTGTAACTGAAAATAACGCAATCTTACTATTGCTAACACTATGATAATTATATAAACCATCATGAATTGTCGAATATTTATTACGAACATTAAGAACTTTTTTATAGTGATTAGTTAATGAATCACCAATTTCTAAATTATCGTAGGCTCCATTACTAACTTGCATAGTCAAATCGTAAGTTGTACCTGGAGGATTATTCGTTTTACCTTGGCTATCGTCTTTATCCCAAATCATTGGCAAACGACGATTCGCATCCGTGTTAGCCCCACTCCTACTGCCTTTTAAGCCAATTTCTTCGCCATAGTAAATAAAAGGATGACCGGGGGAAAGTAGATAAGCGCTTGCGGCGATCTTGCCTTTATTGCCAGGTAAATAACCACCTGAGCGATCCATATCATGGTTTGAAATGATTAAAGCGTTTTTAGAAGTACTGGATGCTTGTTTGATTTGGACTTCGCTATTCACTAAGGCTCGAGCGAATTGATAGCCATTCATTTGCATAACACTATAAGCAATACTATTAGTGTTCATCTCTGAAAGCGGGAAATTAAAGAAGTGCATTCCCGAACTTGCGTATTGATATAAAACGGAATTAATATTTTCCCAAGCTTCACCAATGATGAAGGCGTCGGGTTCAATTGCTTTAACATAATTATTAAAATTAGTGAGGAATTGCACGTTTTTACTCATATTTCCCGTGTAAAAGCTCGTGACGGCATCAAGACGAAAACCTTTAACGCCCCGCGCTAGCCAAAAGTCGACAACATTATATAATTCATCAACGACATATTGATTATCGAGGTTTAAGTCGGGCATAGACGAATCAAAGCGCGCCTCATAAAAACTATTAGCGAGACTCGAGTAACGATAACCACCTAGTTCGATGTCCGACCAGTTGTAATAGCGACATTTGCTGTCAAGGGCAGAACAAGTATTGTTCCGTTTTTGATTTTGAGCTTCAATAAACCACGGATGGTTTGAGCTAGAATGATTCAGAACTAAATCGATAATAATGTCGATATGACGTTCGTTTGCCGCTGCGATTAAATCATCAAAATCAGCAAGCGTCCCATATTCTGGGTCAATATCGACATAGTTTTTAACATCATACTTGTGATAAGTATCACTTGGATGAATTGGCATTAACCAAAGGCCTTTAACGCCTAATTCTTCAAGGTAAGGTAGTTTAGCTTCAACGCCTTTTAAATCGCCTAAACCATTACCGTCAGTGTCATAAAAAGAACGAACAAAAATCTCATAAAAAGCTGAACCGTTTTCGTTAGTCACGCTTTCATCAAAGTCATAATGAAAACCTGTCGTCTCTGGCGTACACGCCAACAAGAAGGGAGCAATCGCAATTAAAGAAATGAGTCGTTTCTTCATTAACCTTTAACAGCGCCTCCAGTAATGCCACTAACATAAAATTTTTGCATAAAGATAAAGAGTAAGGAAATTGGTAAGGCAACTAGAACGCTACCGGCGCAGAATTCCTTCCAGTAAAGAGCCATATCTTGTTGCTGTTGAATCATCTTATATAAGCCAACGGACACGGTGTATGATTGCATCGCATCGCCTAATAGATAGCTTGATAAGATGTAATCACCCCATGGACCCATGAAAGCCGTTAAAATGGTAAAAACAATAATTGGTTTAGCAAGCGGCATAATAATCATATAAAAGATTTGAAAGCGACTCGCTCCATCGATCATCGCCGCCTCATCAATCGAACGAGAAATAGTGTCAAAGAAACCTTTGGAAATAAAGTAACCCATTCCCGCACCGCCGACATAGCAAAGAATCAAACCAACTAAGGATTGTTTAAGTCCAACTAACGCTAGAACCTGATACAAAATAATCATCGATAAGAAGCCGGGAAACATGCCAAGAACGAGAATAAACTTCATCATTGGTTGCCGAGCTTTAAACCGTAACCGAGAAAAGGCATAACTCGTACACAAAACAAGAATAGTTGAAACAATACAAGTTACTAAGCTAACGACAAGAGTATTAAAAAACCACACCGAATAATAATTGGAATAGTTAATCGCTCCCGTTGGGGCTGATCCCGTAAATAAGTGGGTAAAACCGACGGTTGAGAATAACGCTAAATAATTGTCAAACGAGAAAGAAGCTGGTACAAAGCGATACAGAGAGTTATAACCTGGTTCGCCTGAAAAGGATTGTAAGACGAGCCAAACAATTGGCGATAGCCAAATAATAGACATGATGGCCAGAATTAGGTAAACAAAAATATTGGAAATTAATCTTCTGGTTTTCATTATTGGAAATCCTCCTCGCGTTGTGATGAGCCGATTCTGGCATACATAATTAGTGATAAGAAAGCGCAAATAATAAAGATGAAAATGCCAAGCGTTGAGGCGATGTTATATTGATTGTTATTGCCCGTTGTAATCTTGTACAACCAGGTAATTAGCAAGTCGGTATCATTCGCGTTAAACAAGTAGAGGCGGTTAGGACTGCTACCGGTTAGGAAGTAAATAACATTAAAGTTATTAATATTGCCAATGAACTGCGTAATTAAATATGGTCCAGTGACAAAGAGCATATATGGCAAGGTAATCTTAGTAAATTGGGTAAACGGACCCGCCCCATCAATTCGCGCTGATTCATATAAGTCTTCGGGAATGTTCATCAATATACCCGAAGTAATCAACATCGTGTAAGGCACGCCAACCCAACAGTTAACGATAATAACTGTAATCTTAGCGACACTACCATCGCTTAAAAAGGGAATCGTATAGCCAAATGTTTCTAATAGCCAGTTATTGACCGGTCCATAATCACTAAGAATTTTTGACATGGCCAATAAGCTAACAAATTGAGGAATAGCAATTGTGACGACAAAAATCGTCCGCCACATCTTTTTGAGTTTAATGCCTTTCTTATTAATAAGAAGAGCAAGAATCATTCCTAACACATAATTTAGGAAAGTAGCAAAGAATGCCCAAATCAAGGTCCAGGATAAGAGCGTCCAAATTGTGTTGGTTAAAGTGACATTCGCCCCACGACCCGCAAATAGGGTCGTAAAGTTATCAAAGCCCACCCATTGGAAAAGATTCATGCCCGAGTGGGCGCCATCAAAGTTTGTAAAAGCTACAAAGATGGTAAATAAAAGAGGCAAGATGACGAGAATCAAAGCAAACGAGACAGGCAAAAATAGAACCGTTTCCGCAAAGCCTTCATTGAGAAGGGAGCCAGCTTGTTTAACAAATGGTGTCGCCCGACCATGATATTTTTCGGGGTACATTTCATTAAATCTTTTTAACCGCACTTGTAGGCGATCATAATCTTTACGATGTTCTTCAGAAGTTATTTTTACATCGTGAAGCCTAAGATCAAAAATCATCTTAGCAATTTCGGCATTGACTTCTAGCGCACCGACAATGCGGGCAATAGCTTCTTTTTTATTAAGCTTATCTCCTAGTTCAAGTGGAGTTAGATTGTTTTTCTTTGAAAGTTTATCACGAGCATAAATGGCGTCTAAAACAACATCAGAATTTTCATAGGCAAACATCAAATGACGTGCTTTATTATTAACATCACCATAATCATTAAAGCGATCAAACTTTTGATGGAATTTATTAAGTTCAAAGGCAATATCGCTAACGAATTCCTCGCGCCTAGTTTCCAGTTTGCGGAAAGGTAAATAGTTAATATATAAAGCCGACAATTTATCAAGACCACGTTCTTTTTGCAAATATTGTTTTATAACAGCTTTAGAAAAGTAGACACGTTTTGCAACAACTACTTCCTCACCGTTTTTCTTAACTTTTACGTCATGAATTGTGCTGATGGAATTAAGGTGTATAGATAGGTTTTCGACAAAAGCGAGCTTGTTTTCATAAGCCTTTACATATCTAAGTCCATAAGTTATTTTGTCATTATCGCTGGCTACATTTAAGTTGCGTAGATAGACATAAATAAAAGCAAAAATAAGAATAACGGTAATCAAACCATAAAGGAGGCACCTGATAGAGCTATCGCCCATTTGAGCGGGAACATATAAACCGGTTTCTGAATCAATATAAGCTTCTGTAAAAGTAATATATCCCGGTCCGCCTAACTTATATAAATTATTACCACCCCAAAAAATCATGAAAATAATGAACAAGATTTCCGACAGCATATATAATATGCCATTAACGATTTGTCCGCTTTTAATACTGGAAAAGCCCATTAATACATACGATGCTTTACC
>JAEWUY010000104.1 GCA_023396795.1 Bacillota bacterium
CGTCTGGTGATTCTAAAATGAAGTTCATTTTATCGAAATCAAAAATATGGGTGTCGGTTGGCAATATTTTTTTACCATCCACTTCGATTTCAACGATATCTGATTCAGATGAGCCAAACGTTTTGCAATCAGCCGGACTATCTCCTGCAAGCGCTTCTAGTATGCTTGATTTCCCTGCACCACTCATCCCAAATAAAAAATTGATTTTATTATCCGATATAGAGTATTTAAGGTTTGTTAAATTTTTAAAATGCTTAATCTCAATTTTCATATTCTAATATCACCAGTTAAATTGCACATAATTATAGATACCGCTTTTTGGATTATAATTTGGGTATATATTACGGAACAAAACAATTGATTCGCTAAACGAGCCTTTAAATACCCCAATCTTTCTTAAAGCCAAAACAGCTAACGACGGTGCTCTGGACTCACCTTGGTTACAATGTATTAAGACACGTTTCCCCTTTTTTAATCCTTCTATAACATAAAAAATGGCTTCATTAATCATTTCGTCTCGAAAGAATTCTGGAGAATCAGTGTCAACCATGTTTAAAATCAAATGATGTTTTTCATCATATAAAAATAAATAACGTGGGTCGTCCTTTGGCGCAGATCGCCCAGTATAACCTAAAGCTTTTCTGTGATAAGGTTCTTTACAAGCATGAACCACAAACCAATCATCGAACATTTTAGGATTACATTCATAATCAAATTGTGATCCAACAAATAGATTTTTATATACTTCTTTCATAAGAAAATTTTATCAATTTAAATCATTAAAATGAATTATTGTTTTATTTTTATTTATTGGATACATCAATTGATAAAATGCGGGTAAAATTATTTTTAATAAATTTTTTATAGAAATGCGTAACAATCTGCAAAATTATTACCTTTTTTATACTAATTGCGCATTCACGCCTTCTTTTCCGCTTAAAACAGCGTCAACAGTATCATCCTCTGATTGTTTGCCCATTTGACACGGCCAACAAGGTGGTAACATGTTTTTTGTATATGGATTTGAGAATGAATGTTTACTTAAAGTGATTTTGTTTTGATTGTTTTGCAATGCATCGATTAAATCTATTGTTTCGGAATAATAGTTGGCATCCGCAACAATAAAAGCCAGGGGATAAAAATAAAAACAAGATACAATTTTATTGTCATTCATTTTTCTAGCTGGTGTAGCTCTATTAAAATATTCAAAGTGAACTGGTAACCTCAAAGTAGACACATACACTTTTCTAGCGACACGAAAGTATAATGTGTAGACAAGGAGGCAACTATGAAATACACAATCGAAGAAAGACGAGACATCGGTCGTCGTGTTTGTAATCATGAAACTACGATCAAGGAAGCATCTGTATCTTTTCAGGTCAGCGTTTCAGCCATCGTGAGTTATATGCGGTTATATCGGACATCGATCGGTGAAGCGACGGCGAGTAAATCAATTGCGACGCATTCGAAAGCCGATTATGAAGGGATGAGCAAGGACCAATTAATCCAACAGTTAATGTTAAAGACATTGAGGTAGCTCGAGCAAAAAAAGGCTACGAGGTGAAAGGGGTTGGTATAAAGAAGGAATACGTTTCTTTAAGCAAAAAGAATACGAGGTAATCCTCGAGCTGTCAGGTCGCTGGCCAGTGAAGGGCTTGTGTCATCTAATGATGATTAATCGATCAGGCTTCTATAAATGGAAGAAGCGATTGGAACATCCAAGCGTAAAACTCATCAAACGATCAAACGACATTGCTTTATTCAAAGAATATCACGATAAGTATCCCTCGCATGGCTATCGCTGGCTCAATGCCAAGATCAAATTGGATACTGGTGAGGTAATGTCGAATCAATATGCCCATCGATGTTGTAAAAATGCCGGCATTGTCAGTGTTTCCAAGCATTATCGATACAAGAAACCAGGCGATTCATTTAAAGTCTATCCCAACCTCTTAGCGGCCGGCTTAAACGTCAATGCCAGCCTGGAATGCGTCGCCTCGGACATGACGTCGTTCTATGTTAAAGGCATCTATTACGAGTTAACTCTTTATATGGACCTATGGAATAACGAGATTGTCAGTTATGGCCTTTCTTCAAAGAAGGGTGACCGTGAGACATATATGGATGGACTAAGACAGTTGATCGAAAAGAAAAAGGAATATCAGAACCTTAAACTTGTACTGCATACAGACCAAGAATCCGTCTATTCCTCGAAGAGCTTCAACGAGCTGCTTCCTTTATATAATATCATTCATTCAATGTCGCGGGCAGGAACTCCGACTGATAATGGAGCGATGGAGTCGATTAATGGGTGGATCAAAACGGAAATGTTCATTGATTTTAATATCAAAGAAACCGATGATGGCGAAGCATTCATCAAAGATTATCTAGTTTACTTCAATGAGCAACGACCAGCCTACTCGTTAAATTATCTGACTCCAAAACAGTATCGGGAGGTGTTCAATCAGTAAAAAGAGAATAACCATTCGAAAATGTGTCTACTTTTCGTTGACTAGTGCACTATCCACTTATCCCTTTTAAGAAGATGATGGCGAAGCAACTTGAGATATTAAAATCAAATCAAAATGTATTTAAAGAGTGTCTAATCGCTGAATTCAGCAAGCCTGATAAAGATTCCACCACCGAAGATATCGCGTCTATAAACACTCAAATCAATGAACTTAGAAAGAAGTATGATGATATCAAGGATTTCCATGACGACTTCTTCTCCTCTTTGCAGAAAGAAACACTCAACCAAATTAATGGATTAATCAAAGAAAGAACTGAACTGCAAAACAAGGTAGTAGTCACCGACAACTATCGTGATAGAACTAATAAGATTATGAATAATCTAAAGGGGCTTCTTGATGAATATGGTGATATTGAAGAAATCGACTTCAAATCCGTATTCTCTAAAGCGGTAATTGTTAGCAAGGAGCTCATGTACTTCATTGTTGGAAACGGAGACATTGAGAATCCACCACTAGATCCAAAACTCTTATTCACTTCATCCATTGAATACAAAGTAAGAAAG
>JAEWUY010000078.1 GCA_023396795.1 Bacillota bacterium
TATGGCGAAGTGATGTTTAAAAAAGACGGTCTTTCGGGAATTGTAATTATGAACTTGTCATCATTGATTACAAGAGCAAAAAGCAATATTGCGACTATTTATTTATCTGTTTTAAATAGCAAGCAAGAAATGATTACCGCGAAGCAGATATTTGAAGTTGCTCAAAAGATTAATAGCCCACTTCTTTCATTTGTCAGTCAAGAAATTGCGTCCTATCTTTACCATTTAGCCGAGATTGAACCAAATCATTCTTTGTCTTATGAGGAATGTCAAAAACTAGCTAAAATAGCAACGGCAATTCCCTTTACATATAAAGACAGTTATGACTTTGACTCCTCACAAGTCACGATTGGTGGCATCTTGTTACAAAACGTAAATAATGATTTATCATCTTCACTTGAAAAGAACGTTTATTTTATTGGCGAAGTTTTAGATATCGATGGACCTTGCGGTGGATATAATCTTCGCTGGGCGATTGGCTCGGCTTTAAAAGTTGCTGAAAGCGTTTAAACCTCACCAAAGCATCTTGACACTTCCTCACTATCAATCTAGCATTGTTCAAAGGGAATGATGTTCTCCCTTGGGAAACCAAAACCGCCTTAACAAGCTGATGACGTCTTAAACTGAAAAAGAAAATGCATCAGCTTTTTCTTTTGGGAGAACGACAATATGCTATTAAGCCTGAGTTTAATAATTCTTGTTGGTTTATCATTATCTTTTTTACTAAAACTACTGCGCCTTCCCTCGTTGATTGGGTATTTAGTTACCGGAATAATTCTTGGCCCTTTTGTTTTAAATTTAATTGATCCAAATATTTTAGATATTTCAACTGAACTTAGGCAAATCGCGATGGTGATTATTTTGTTTAGAGCTGGGTTAATGCTAAATATTAGCGATTTAAAAAAGATTGGGCGACCGGCGATTTTAATGAGTTTTCTTCCCGCCTTAGTTGAAATAGTCGACATTTTTTAAAATGCCATCATTGATGGGGCGCGTGAAGCTAGGCCAGCCTGTTCCAGAATCAAATTTATCATACGAAGCAAAAAGTGGAGTGCCGTCAACAGCATCAACATAAATGCCCTCTTGGTGATTGTTCCAATATTCGTTATCAAATGGTTGTTCAGTGGCGTTTTCATAAATTACTTTTCTTTGAAAAGGGCTGAGCTCGGGAATGTTCTTTTTCATGGCTGTTCTCCTATTAGTAATACCATCATACAAAAAGTTGTTATTAAATGTGTAGAAGAATGATTCGAAAGTGTTTACAAAAATAGTCACGTGTCAGAAAACATAGTAATTGCATGGCTATCTAACTGAGTGCTAATATCAAATTAGATTTTTTAAAGGGGGTTCATTGCCCAATCTCAAAAAGGAGAGATTAAACTATGAAAAAAATACTGTTAATTAGTTTGGGGATTGTTGGTTTGTTAGCTGTTATTTTTGGTATTACGACCGCCGTAGAATACAACGTTCTTGTTGGTCAACACGAGGACATTAGTTATCAAAAATCGCAGATTGTTAATTCTTTAGAAACACGCGATTCAACGATTGAAGGCTTGGCCGCTGCCGTTGATAGTGCAATTGGGCTTGAAACCTCGGTTTACGAAATGATTACAGCCGCCCGCTTGGCTTATGCCGACGCATCTGATGGTGATGATTTAGAAGCGATTATTGAAGCTGACGTTTTATCTTCATTAGCCTTATCGGAACTTTATGCCATTATCGAAGATAACCCGGATTTGCAAAGCATCGATACCATCGAATTATTAATGGCTAATATTGAAAGCTTAGAAAACGCCTTAAAAGTTTCACGCGGTGATTATAACTCCTCCGTTCGTGACTATAATGTCAGCGTTCGCAAGTTTCCGCGTAATATTTTTGCTGCCATGTTTAAATTTCCGCCGCAAATGCCTTATTGGTCACCTAATCCCGATACCGGCGATGGCGATATAACAGTTAGCGGTGTTGATTATAGTAGCGCCGTTTATGTTGCGTAGAGCTGGACTAATTGTTTCTGTTTTAGGATTTTTCGCGGCTCTTATTGTTTTTGGTATCAGAACATTTACTTCGAGCGAGTATCCTTACCCGAGCGAAGCCTATTATCTTAATGATTTCGCGGATGTTTTTTCGCCAACTTTTGAAAACTTTTATGTCAGGGAAGCCGAAAATCTCTACGAAGTTAGCAAGGATATCGAAAGTACAGGAGGTTCGCAAATTGTTTTTGCTACCTTCTTATTGGAAGAAGGGCAAACACCAGCTGATTATAATAAGACAACAATCTTTCGCGAGTGGAAGATTGGAAAAAATAACATGGGTCTTTTGGGTCTCTTCTTTTTTGAAAAAGTTAATGATAACGAAGTTGATAATTATGATTTAATTGAGTTTCAAATTGAAGCAACTGACAAAATGATGATTTATCTAACGATCAGCAAACAGTTGGATATATATAATCGAACTCTTGGACACTATCTTCCTAGCGATACCTTAACTCATCAATACGATTACAATCTGGAACTTGGTTCAGCCTCGATGATGAATGAATTCTTAAATGTTTTGTATGGCGAAGTATACGCCATGCCTAATAATGTTTTACCGCAAGAAGAGTTTGACGCTGCCTTTGATGAATATTGGTGGGAAGATAGTAGCCCATCAATTTATCAAACAGAAACATCACTCAATATGTTCGACTATTTTTTCTCGCCCTATGGAACAGTATACGATCGCATAATTTTTGGTTCACTTTCCGCTATTTTAATTGTGGCCACGGGTGGGGCCGGCATTTTTAAAGCCAAAGGCGGTTTCAGTGGTGGCGCCGGTCTATTCCGCCACCGATAATTGTTTTTTAATATTAAAAAATAATTTTTTGACCTTTTCATTTACAAAAAGGTCTTTTTTATGATAAATTCGCATTACAATTTATTGAAAGGAGAAGACGATGTGGTGGATTTATCCAGTGTACGCTGTATTGCTTATTGCTGTCGTTTTCCTTTCGGTTCAACTCGGCCATCTAGTCGATCTTCTTGACCGAAAGACAAAAATATCAGGCGCTTTTCTCGGCGCAATATTATTAACTTCCGTTACAACAATTCCCGAACTATTTTCATCTATTTCGGCTATTTTTGTCGTTGGAGAGCCGGAATTGGTTGTAGGAAATATTCTCGGTTCGAATCTTTTCAACATGACAATAACGGCCCTTGGAACCATAATTTTCTTTACTAATTTCAAACAATCTCGAATTGGAAAATTTCATCTTTGGCAAATAGTAATTGCTGGAGCTTTTTATGCGTTAGCAGCTTTTGCCATCTTTTTCCCACAACTGCAAATTGTCTTTCGCATTCATCTCGGCAATGCTGAATTTGCCTTTGGTCATTTAAATATCATCAGCATTTTGATTATTATCGCCTATGTTATTTTGTTACGTGTCCATCCGAGCGAAAAAGACGAACACCACGAAGCCAAGGAAGACAATTCGCCTTTGACCATTAAGCAAATTGCTTTTCGCTTTATTGTTTTTGCTTTACTTTTAGTCGGCGCGAGTATTGGTATTGCCTATGCTGGTGATGTTATTTCAAATGAAATTCATATCGGTAAGGCCGTTGCAGGCGTTATCTTCTTAGGCGTTGCCACCTCGCTTCCTGAACTTGTGACAAGTATGACATTAATGGCTAAGAAAAACTTTGATGCTAGTCTTGGCAATATTTTAGGTAGCGCGATTTTTAATTTCTCGATTTTAGCTTTATCTGATGTCCTTACCGTTAATGGTTCAATTTATAACTATTATGGACATACCTTGGAAATTGGTACGATTTTTGTCTTCCTTGTTTTGGCTTGGATTGCATTGGCGGTTTTCGTCTTCATCAAAACCCAAAAACAAAAATTGCAATCAAATAAATGGGCACTTTTGTTTATTCCTCTTAGTTTAGTGATAATTGTGTCCTACGCTTTATCGATTGCCCTTTCCGTTTAACTTACTTTTGTTCACATAAGGAAAAACCCACGAGTTTTATTCGTGGGTTTTAATAAATTAAACAAGCTTATTTTGCTTCAGCTTCGACTTTGATTGGTTCGATCTTTTTTGGTTCGCCATGTTTGACAAAGAACATTGTCACAAAGGCGGCGATAGCAAAGATAATCGAATATGGGAAGAGCGACCAGCGCATGCCGACGGCATCCATAATGGCCCCTGAAATAATAGGGGTTAAGATTTGGGCAAACATACTAGCGGAGTAGTAATAACCAGTGTAAACACCGATATTTGGACCATGCGACATTTCAACAACCATTGGATAAGAGTTGACATTAATTGAAGCCCAACCGACGCCAACGAATACCATTGCGGCAAAGACGAGCCATTCCGGGAAGAAAGCAATGCCGGCGATAAAAGCCAGAACAAAGCCAAAGACCAAAACTAAAATACCACCCATAATCGTTTTGCGGCGACCGATCTTCGTCGAAATTATACCAACTGGGTAATAAGCGATTAAGGCTGAAACAAAGCCAATCATTAAGGGGAAGGAGTAGTTGGCAATGCCAAGAACTTCCGTCGAATAAAGAGTGATTTTGCTTGAAGCTGCATTATACGAGAAGAACCACAAAATGACTGACGCTAAAATGAATAAGAAACTACGGCGGACTTCAGGAGTCATCTTCTCACCCTTAGTTCCTTTTTCTACGCTGTCGCTTTCTTTCGTTTCGATACCTAACTCGAGTGATTCGCGACGCATCTCCTCAACCCATTTAACCTCTTTAACAAGAAGCATGAAGACGACGAGCATAGCTAGCATCATCGCTGAAGTCACTAAAAATAAAGGCAAGTAGGTAAAAGTGTCATAGTTTGTAGATTTCATCGTGCCGATAAAAGCAATTAAACCAAGTGAAACAGCCCCACCAATCGTGCCCATCGCATTAATAATGGCATTAGCTTTGGAACGATGAGGTTTAATCGTCACATCAGGCATGAGCGAAACAGCCGGTGTGCGGAAAGAACACATCGCTAGCAGAACGATAAATAAAATCGAGATAAAAGCCGCTAAATAATACCAATTTGGCAAAGTCACATTATTGAAAATATATTCAGCGCGTCCGCTGGAAACGATTTCGCGGACAGCATTATACGTCATCATAACTTCGTTATACTCAAACTGTTGAGCAACACCATTAACCGTGAAATAAAAGAGGTTGTCTGTACCCTTAATCACATCGCTGATGTTTAAGGCATGCAATGAGGCTAATTGATATCGATCAATAAAGCCTAAGGCAATAAAGACAACCGCGGCCACAATTGTGCCAATAAGAATGTAGGGTTTGCGTTTCCCAATTTTGGAGTTTGTCTTATCGGACCAAGCTCCGAAAAGTGGCAAGAAAATAAGGGCCAAGACATTATCAAGAGCCAAAACAACACCTGACCAAAATTGGTTTAAGCCAAAGTGCGTGACCAAGATAATTGACATTGTTCCATCATAGACTTGCCAGAACATGCTAATTAGCAAAAAGGCAAAGCCTACCAAGAACGTCCGCTTTACGTTTAGTTTCATATTCCTCTCCTGTGCGTTGTTAGCGCATATCCATCTAAAATGTTAACACAATTTCGATAGATATAAAGTATCAAAAAAGGCCGATTTATGGCCTTATTGACTCAAATATATAATTATCGGTCTCGTTTGTGGCGGTAAGGCGCTTTTCTTCATTATCAATTGTCCAGGATACAACCGGGAAACCGCGGCGATGGAGACGAGAAATTTTCTTATCAGGAAGATTATAAATATCAAAGGCTAGAAATGACGGTTTTGAAATGAACCGAATCATTAAGGACTTAAACATGAATTTAGCGAACTTATCAAGACCTTCTAAATTATATGAAATCAATTGTCCATACGGATATTTGTTTTTGTGATTCTTACTTAACCAGCGAATGGCGTAAGGATTAAATGATTCGATGGCGATTTTATTCGTTTTTGGATAATTTTCTAAAAGAGCCAAAATACTTTCTGGTAATTTTTCATCAAACTTACCATCAACTTTCATCTCGATGAGAAGTGGGACACGGCCATCAACAACAGCGAGAACTTGATTTAAAGTAGGAATCGCCTCTTGGCTAACGTTGAGTTTTGTCGCGGCAATTTCTTCAATGGTCATTTCGCTGACGAGACGATCAAGACCCGTTACACGTTTAATGCTGTTGTCGTGAACGACCGCTAAAGTTCCGTCGACGGTTAAATGGACGTCAAGTTCAATTCCATAACCATGTTCGACAGCAGCTTTAAAAGCGCTTAGACTATTTTCATCAAAACGCTCATCATGGAGGCCGCGATGAGCGAGAGGCGTTTTAATAAAGTTCGAGAAATCATTCATATATTCATTCCCCTTTATCCATTATTTTACAACGTAAAGACACAAAGTGGGCGATTATTTTGGATTACGTAATTTGATTGTTGAAAGAATAAACTCACTAATGTCAGGATGAACATAAGGAGTAATATCATTTCCGAAAATTGCAAGCTCCTTTATTGCCGAGGAAGTCACAAAAAGATTATTGTATGATGTAAACGTGAGCATAACCGGCATTCGTAATAAAAATCTTGGTGCCATTTAAGACGTAAGAATCGCCATCTTCTATTGCGATTGTCTGTTGATTGGAAGCATCAGTGCCGGCATTTGGTTCTGTTAAACCAAAAGCCCCGATCCATTCGCCATTAGCAAGTTTGGGTAAATATTTTTGTTTTTGTTCCTCACTCCCTAGTTCAATGATTGGAGCGGTACATAACGAGACGTGGCACGAAAGAATAGCGCCTGTCGTCACGCAATAAGAAGAAATTTCGCGAACCGCGTTAATGTACATATTATAGTCGCCGCCTGTTCCGCCGTAAGCTTTAGGAATAATAATACCCATTAAGCCTGATTTTCCCATCTTGCTGACTGTTTCAATGGGAAAACGTTCTTCCTCGTCAATAATAGCGGCTAATGGTTTGACTTGTTCAAGAGCAAACTCTTTGATGAAGTCATTAAATAATTCGTAACGTAAATTGTTATCCATTTGTTACCTCACAAGAATTGTTGCTACGCCGGTGATAACGGCAATGCCGTTTTGATTAGTGGCAGTTGTTGATAGTCTTACAATGTGTTTTTCGTTACGTAGTTCGACCACTTCAACTTCGGCAGTGATAGTATCATCTAAATAAACGGGAGCGACAAATCTAAGATCTTGCCCTAAATAAATGCTCCCTTCGCCTGGTAGTTGTGTTCCTAAAACAGCAGAAAAAAGACTAGCAACGAGCATGCCGTGGGCGACGCGATGCTTAAAAATGCTTTTACGGGCTGCCTCCTCATTAACATGAAGAGGATTATAGTCAGTTGATAAGCGGGCAAAACAGTCGACATCTTCGACCGTTATCTTTTTACTTATCGACGCTTTCATTCCTGGTTTCAGGTCTTCAAATCTCACGAGATATCCTCCAATGGTTGGGTAGTGACGTAGGGTTTTAAAATCGGAACGTATGGATTAGCGATTATTATGTGTCAATTGCCTTAGACAATTTAATAAATTGATTCAAATATGAATGGTTGTTCATGTTTATATTGTAAGCCCTTCCAATATTTTTGTCAATTAGATTGAACTGGATTTTGTGACATATGTTAAAGAAGAGGAGTTTCTTTGATTCAGTCGAAGGAAAGTGCTACTATATGAATACCCATTCAAAAGAATTTGAGCACTAATTAAATGGAAACCTCAGTATTTTATCCAAAAGCGAAACGCGGAAAAGAAACTCTTCGTCGTATCATCGAAGCAGCTACCAAAAATTTTTATGAACGTGGTTACGCAAACTCAACAATCGCTGATATCGCTTTGGAAGCCAAAGTGGCAGTGGGAACGATTTACATTTATTTCAAAGATAAATACACAATCTACTACCAAGTTTTAAAAGATTTTCAAAACGAAATTCGCGAGCATCTTAATTTTCACATTAAAAACGCACGCTCACGTAAAGAAAAAGAACGAGCCGGCATTCGAGCGTGGATAACTTTTATCTTAGAACATACCCGTGCTTATGAAATGATTTGGGAATCTCTTTATATTGATCGCCGCATTTTTGATGATTACTATTTAAGCTTTGCCGCTGCCTATATTAAAGGTTTGAATCATGATGCAAACGAACTCATTAATGTCGATCTTGAAACCGCAGCGTATATGTTGATGGGTATTTCAAACTTTGTGGGTATTCAAGCATTATTGAGTAAAGATATCGATGACAAAAAAATCGACGCAATGGTCGATTCAATAATGACAATATTGACTAACGGCCTATTCAAAAACTAACTACTTTTTTGATATTTCTTTTTTCTTACGTGTTTGTTTCCATTTTAACTTTGGCGTTAAAACGCCGATCGTTATCGCTAAGCAATAAATAATCATAAACATTGGCAGAAAAATAATTGATGGTACCAGTTTATACCATTTGCCATAGTTGATTTTTTTGTGTTCAAGAGCAACCGTGAGAACACCTTGCAAAATAAAAGGAACGATAAACGCAAACACAAGAATCATAATTAAATTAAAGATGATTGCCCATCCTTGAGCGTCGTTGCCGATTATGTAATTATAAGCAATTAAATATCCGTAATAAGCCGGAAACCAAAAGACGGCCATGACAGCAATGGGAATAAAAAAGAGAGTCAGAAAAAGATCGATATAAGAAAAATTAAAAGTTTGAAAGAAGCGCCCAATCAGGCGATACCCATATCGGCCAAATAAACGAATCAAACCATAACCAAAACGACGATTACGGACAAAGATTGCTTTAAACGTTGCCGGGTGATCATCGTAAACCATCGCCTCGCTGACGTAATCAACTCTTTGCTTGCGGAGAGCAATTTTCATACTGTATTCGGCATCTTCGACAATGCTAACGGAATCATAGCCATATTTAACAATTTCTTCGGTGGCAATTAACATGCCATGACCACCAAAAATATTAGAAAATCTAATTCGTGATCGAAGATTACAAACGAAACGACTATCGCGTATATACCATAGTGACCAAATAGCTGATGAAATGCTTTCGGTGTAGTTTTTAGCATTTAAATAACAAGTGGCGTATTTTGTACCGCTATCAAAGGCGTTATTCATCTTCGTTAGATAATCGGGATGAGGTTCAGTATCAGCATCAAAAATAATCAAGGCTTCGTATTCAAGATTATATTGGCGAATAATTTCCGCAAAGCCATACTTTAAGGCAAAGCCTTTCGTTCGCTCTTGGTCGTTATTATAAACAATGACTTTTGCTCCTGCTTCGGCAGCCTTTTGCGCGGTTTGATCGGTGCAATTGTGGGCGATGACAAAAATGTCATATCGCTCACGCGGATATTTGAGTTTCAAAAAAATTGACTTAATCGAGTCTTGGATAACATCATCTTCGTTTCGACAAGGGATGAGAATGGCGTATTTATGAAGTGTTTGGGCATCGGGATATTTTTTGGCGCGAATAAAGAAAAAAAGAATAAATGCCAACTGAGGTAAAAAGGCGGCAGAAATGATGCCGATAGCTATTTGATTAATAATATCGAGAATTTGGTTAAGAAGCGCCATATGATAATATAATAAACTTTTTTATATATAAAACCATCTCTTTGTCCTCAATTATGAGTAAACTTTTTGATAAACAATAAATAACATCTATCCTTGATGATATCGTTATGAATTATAATTAAATATAGCGCGAGCACAAACATAAAGGAGTTTATTATGTCAAAAGAAATGTGGGCATATCTCATCGCGATCATAGTCGCTTTAGCAGCTATTGGTGTCGCTATTTGGATGTCTCTATGGGTCAAAAAACTTAAATCCGAAAATGCCAAAATAGACTATGTATCAACTTTAATTAAGCGCGGAGCGAATACGTTTCTAAAGCGCGAGTATCTAATTCTTGCTATCTTTGCGGGAATTTTGTCTTTATTCATTTTGCTTTTCTTGCCTAAACCAATTTGGCAAGTTGGTGATGAAGTAAATATTCATCGCGTCTTACCAAATGTCGCCATGGCAGTTTCGTATCTTATTGGTACGACTTTTTCAGCCATTGCTGGCAAAATTGGAATTGATATTGCTACTATCGCTAATGTTAAATCGGCGGAAGCATCGACAAGAGGTATTAAGCCTTCTTTCATGGCTGGTTTTAGAGGCGGAGCCGTCATGGGCATGGCCGTTGTCGCTAGCTGTTTGTTAGGTGTGACGCTTGTTTTTTGGGCCACATATAGTTGGATGGGAAACGCTCGCGTTTTGATTGGCTTTAGCTTTGGGGCTAGTTCATTAGCCTTATTTGCAAAGGCCGGCGGTGGTATTTTTACCAAAACTGCCGATATTAGTGCTGACTTAGTTGGAAAGGTTGAATTGAATATTCCTGAAGATGATCCGCGTAATCCTGCAGTTATCGCTGATAATGTAGGTGATAATGTTGGCGATGTTGCCGGAATGGGCGCTGATATCTTCGACAGCTACGTTGCCGCCGTCGTCGCCTCCATGCTGCTCGGCGCGTCTTTTTTCGCGACCAACATGATCGGCTTCCAATACGTGCTTCTGCCGCTTCTTCTCTGCATCATCGGCAT
>JAEWUY010000102.1 GCA_023396795.1 Bacillota bacterium
ACTTTATGGTGACGTTTACTTCGAGCACTATTTCGCAGATTGCTGTTAAAAAGAATTATCGGAAAAGAAACTTGGCAACATTACTTTTAAACCAGATGATAGAGCATTTAAATAAACAATATCCCGAGGAAGTCGAAACCATCACTTTAGAAGTGCGGAAGCATAATGCTGCGGCAATTGCTTTTTATGAAAAAAATGGTTTTGAATCCGTTCTTATCAAGCCTCACTATTACGATAATGGCGATGACGCCATTTATATGATCAGGAGATTAATCTAATATGGCCATCATTCTCGCCATCGAATCAAGTTGTGACGAAACAGCGGTTGCCATCACCAAAGACGGTGTTTTGCTGAGCAACATCGTTGCAACCCAAATTGAGATGCACAAAAAATACGGTGGGGTTATGCCAGAAATGGCCGCCCGTTTGCACGCTGAAAATATTACTATCGTCTTAAAAGAAGCGCTTGAAAAAGCCGAAGTTCAATTACAAGACATTGATGCTTTTGCTTTTACGCGGGGCCCAGGACTAATCGGGGCTTTGCATGTTGGTATGCAAATGGCTAAAACCTTAGCCCTCATATATCAAAAGCCTTTAATTCCCGTTCATCACCTCGCTGCCCATATTTATGCGAATGAATACATTAAGCCTTTTGTTTTTCCGATGCTATGTACGGTTGTTTCCGGTGGTAACACAGAACTAGTCTACATGCGAAAGCATCTTGATTTTGAAATCATTGGGGAAACAAAAGATGACGCTGTTGGCGAATGTTTTGATAAAGTTGCACGGGTTTTAGGTTTACCTTATCCCGGCGGGTTACCGATTGATCGTAACGCCAAACTAGGTCAACCCACGTATAAGCTGCCGACACCTTTAAAAAATGGCGGACTTGATTTTTCATATTCGGGTCTTAAAACCGCTGTTGTTAATCTCGTGAATTCTCTTAACCAAAAAGGCGAAGCAATTAATGTTCCGGATATGTGTAAATCCTTTCAGGATATCGCCATCGGAATGGTTGTTGATAAAACGATAGCAGCAGCCAAATCTTACGACGTGAAGCAAGTTGTTTTGGCAGGAGGCGTGTCGGCGAATTCGTATTTACGTGAACAAATCAGCGGTTATTTTGCCAAGACGGATATTGACGTAATAATTCCCCCTTTATGGGCAACAACCGATAACGCCGCGATGATAGCCAAGCTCGCTAATCATCTTTACGAACGAAAAATGTTTGCCCCGCTTGATATTGGTGTTGATCCCAATTGGCGGATTTCGGACTACGACAAATTTTGATTTGTAAGTGATATATAAAGCGTTAATTGATATAATTAAAAAACGAACAGGCGGAGTAGAACATGGAACCATTAAGCATTACCATATATGATCTTTATGCCATTACCTATGGCGATGAACAAGACTTAAAAGACAAGCTCAATCAAGGTGTTTTCTTGGAAGGTTGGATTAAATCCAATCGCGCTAATAAAGCGGTTGGTTTTATTGATTTTAATGATGGAACGAAGTTTAAGGGTATTCAACTTGTTTATTCGCGTGATCAACTTGGTAACTATGATGCGATTTCCAAACTGAAAACCGGCACCTCAATTCGTGTCGTGGGTACTTTCGTATTGACTCCCGAGGCCAAACAACCATTTGAAGTTCATGTTCAGGAACTCGAAGTTGTCGGTGAGTGCAGCGAAGACTTCCCCTTACAAAAGAAATATCACTCAGTTGAGTTTTTGCGCGATATCGCTCATCTACGGCCGAGAACTAATACTTTCAGTGCTGTTTTTAGAGTTCGCAATGTTTTATCAATTGCCATTCATCAATTCTTTCAAGAACAAAACTTTATGTATGTGCATACGCCGATTATTACCGGCAGTGATGCCGAAGGAGCGGGAGCGACTTTCTCGGTCGTCACTGGCGAAAAGAAAAGTAATGAGTTTTTTGGTAAAGACGCAGCCTTAACCGTTAGCGGTCAACTCCATGTCGAAGCTTTTGCCATGGCTTTTCGCGATGTTTATACATTTGGCCCGACTTTTCGCGCGGAAAATTCTAACACGCCAAGGCACGCCAGCGAATTTTGGATGATCGAACCCGAAATTGCTTTTGCGGATTTAAATGATGACATGGCCTTAATTGAATCATGTGTTAAATTTTGTATCGAAAGTGTTTTAGATAATTGTCCATTAGAAATGGAATTCTTTAATAACATTCTTGATTCGTCTCATACTTTATTAGACCGCCTGAATGATCTATTAGCATCAGAATTTAAGAAAATGACTTATACCGAGGCGATAGAAGTCTTGCTTAAAGCCGTTAAGGATGGAGTTAAGTTTGATAACGCCAATATTGTTTGGGGCATGGATTTACAAAGTGAGCACGAACGTTACATTACCGAAAAGGTTGTTAACGGTCCGGTCTTCATAATTGATTATCCTAAAGACCTCAAAGCTTTTTATATGTATTTGAATGACGATGGTAAAACCGTCGCAGCTTGCGACTTACTTGTGCCGTATGTTGGCGAACTTGTCGGTGGTTCACAACGTGAAGATCGTTATGAAATTTTAAAGGAAAAAATGGAAGCCTTACACTTACTTCCTGACTTACAGTGGTATCTGGATTTACGGAAGTTCGGTGGTTGCCCGCACGCTGGGTTTGGTATCGGCTTTGATCGGTTGTTAATGTATATTACTGGCATTAGCAATATTCGTGATGTTCAACCTTATCCTCGTTCGGCGAATGCTTTAAAATATTAATATGGACAATAACGACAACAAAGAAATCGAAATTAGCGAAGAGAAGCAAAAACAAAAGGCTCTTTCGAGCCGGCGCTTCTTTATTCTTTTTGTCGTCATTGATATTTTACTGGCAGCTGTCGTTATTTACGAAATTGTTATGATTGTTAGCGAGTTTATTAAAACAACAGCCTAATTATATTTTATATAACAATCTTATTGGACGGGCGGTAGGGGATTATCTAAAGGGTTTTTAGTCGCGTCATAATTATCAAGACGCTTCTCGAAAACCTTTTTTGATTGCACAAGAATGCGATAGCTACGCGCAATAAAAG
>JAEWUY010000103.1 GCA_023396795.1 Bacillota bacterium
AACGATAATATTTTAATGTCCGCGATGGGCGATGACTTAGATGACAACGCTGATGATTACAATTTGCTAACCGCAAGTGGTGAAAAAGCCAAACTCGGTATTTTCATGGCCGTTATTAAAGACACAACTCCTAATGAAGCCATCGAAGATACGCGGGCCGATGTTTATGTTTTTGGCATTGAAAGCGACCGCTTCTTAAATCCTGAACCAACTATTACTTTAGGAGATAACGAAGTTATTGCTGATGTTTCAATTCAAGAGCAAGGCTATGAAATTAATGATATGGTTCTGATTTCTGGGGCCGATGATTTATCGTGGAAAATCGTGGCTTTTACAGAAAAATCAACTTATCAAACTGCGCCGATTCTATATATGAATTTAGATACGTGGCAAGATTATCGCTATTATGGACGAAGCGGAATTCCCGAAAACCTCTCCCTTTATAACGCTGTTGTTATTAGGGGCGAAGTCACAAACTTGCCCGAAGCTTACATTTCCTATCCGATAAATGATTTCATTAATAGCCTTCCCGGGTACACAGCTCAAGTTTTGACCTTTAGTGTGATGATTGGCTTTTTGATTATTATTGTCGCCTTTGTTTTAGGAATCTTTATTTACGTTTTAACGATTCAAAAAACACCGATGTTTGGAGTCATGAAAGCCCAAGGAATTTCCAATGCTTATATTGCTAATTCGGTGGTCAGTCAAACCTTTCTTCTAACAGCAATCGGCATCTTAATCGGCTTGGCATTAACACTAATATCGGGTTTTTTCTTAGCCGGAACCGTACCATTTGCCGTTAATATTCTTTTCTATGTGGTTATTACCTTCGCTTTTATTGCTTTTGCGATTATCGGCGGGCTCTTCTCAGTCCGGGCCGTGTTAAAAATTGACCCTCTCAGGGCGATTAGTTAAGGGGCATGACCATGAAAACGCTTATTGAAATGCAGCAAATCACAAAAGATTTTTTACAAGGCGATGATGTCGTTCATGCCTTGAAAGAAACGAATTTTAAAGCTTATGAAGGTGAACTAGTTGCTATTATTGGTCCTTCAGGTTCGGGGAAATCAACGTTTCTAACGATTCTTGGCGGTTTACATACGCCGACGACTGGTCGAGTTTTTATTAATGGCGAGCCATTTAGCCAATTAAGCATCAAAGAAAGATCGCAAGTTCGTTTTGAAAAGATTGGCTTTATTTTACAAGCCTCAAATTTAATACCCTTTTTATCAATTAGCGACCAGATGTTTTTACATGATCGCATCAGCCATCGCTCTCGTAATTTGGAGCGCATTGAAGAACTATATAATCGCCTCGATATTAAAAAACTTCGCAATAAATATCCAAGCGAACTTTCCGGTGGTGAGCGGCAAAGAGTCGCGATTGCCAAAGCTTTATATCATGACCCTGTTGTTATCTTGGCCGATGAACCAACAGCTAGTCTAGATACCAATCGCGCATATGAAGTTATTAAACTTCTCGCCAAGCAGACAAAAGAACAAAAGAAGGCGACAATCATGGTTACTCATGATGAACGCCTGACTGAGTTTTGCGATAAAGTTTATGTGATTGTTGATGGAGTTATGACGCAAAGAAAATAACTATCTTACTTTGTAAGAAACTCGTAAGTAATCGTTTCGAAATAATGATGACCGGCTTGAAACAGGCCGGTTTTTTCTTGGCTGAGGGGATTGTTGATGGCGTTCGGCAAATATTGTGGCTCCAGGGCTAAGGCTTCGTACTTATTAAGTCTATTTCCAGTGTTCATTACTTCATCGGTTGGATAATTGCCTGAGTAAAAAACGACTGTTGGATAGGAAGTATAAATATTTAAGATTAAGTCCTCGTTTGAACTTTTCAAAACGACTTGCGGTTTCTTAGTGTCAACCTGCGAAAAAAGAAAAGGATGATCATAGCCACCGGAGATATTAATTAAAGAGGAATCATTAAGATGGGTGCCGATTTTTTTAAAGACACGAAAATCCATTATTGAATTTATAGTTTGTCTTTCTTGTGGAAGAATGTTTTCATCGACGCTAACGAATTCATTCGCAGATATCATTAATGAGTGATTGGTAATTGTCCCTCCGCCGTCAAGATTAAAATAGACATGATTAGTTAGGTTACAAACTGTATCGGCATCGGTTTTGGCTTCGTAGCGAATTTCAAGCTTATTTTCGTTTTTAAATAGAAAATATGTTACAAAAATGTGTAAATTGCCAGGAAAACCATCGACTAAATGTTTGCTAAGATAGGAAAAGATTATGCCTTTTCCATTACTGTTGGAATATGGTACCGATTTAAAATTGACGTATGATAAGCCAAAATCACCACCATGAAGTCCATTATTTTTCTTAGCTTCTTTGACAATATATTCTTTACCATTGAGTTGGAAAGTTCCATTGGTTAAACGTCCGGCATTACGACCAATAGTCTTGCCATAATATCCTGGCGAGTGATTAAAGGCCTCGTCATCAAGTGGATGGACAGTCAGAGGGCGCGTTGTGCCATCGCCCATCAACAAGGAAATATCGTATATAGCTGCCCCAAAGTTTGATAGTTTAACACTGAGGCCTTTTTCGTTAGTCAACTTTATATACTCATTCATACAAAACCTATCATACCTCAAACGAAAAATATTTGGTTATAAGAAAAATATATCTATAATAGTTTTTGATTGGCGGGCAACCATGAACAAAATTTTAGAAGTTAATCACTTAAAAAAATACTTTGGGCAAATAAAAGCCGTTGATGATATTTCCTTTTATGTCGAAAAAGGAAAACTTTTTGCTTTTCTTGGTCCAAATGGGGCCGGAAAGTCGACGACAATTGACATTATTTGCACTTTTTTAAAACCAGACGATGGAACAGTCAGCATCGATGGACATGTTTTAGGCAAAGATGATGACAAAATTCGTTCCTCAATTGGCGTTGTTTTTCAAGATGGTTTTCTCGATGATTTATTGACGGTTGAAGAAAACATTAAGTATCGCGGTAGTTTCTATGGTCTAAAAGGCAAGGAAATGCAAGAGGCCTTTGCCCGCGTTGTAGAAGCAACGGGAATTAAAGACTTTTTAAAACGTCAATATAAGAAACTATCCGGCGGACAAAAGCGTCGAGCCGATATCGCGCGGGCTTTAATCCATACACCAAAAATTCTTTTCCTTGATGAGCCGACAACTGGACTTGATCCACAGACGCGCAAGAAGGTGTGGGAAACAATCGTCAATATGCAACGTGAATCAAATATGACGGTTTTTATGACCACCCACTATATGGAAGAAGCTTCAGAAGCTGATTACGTCATTATCATCGATAATGGTAAGATTGCGGCCCGCGGAACTCCTTATGAACTACGGAAAAATCACGCTCAAGATTCACTTCGGATTGAAGCTAGTGATTTTGATGCGCTTGAGTTAGTCCTAAAAGAAAAGAATTTGGTTTTCAATCGCCATAATGGCGAAGTCGTTATTCCTCTAAATAAAACAGTGGAGGCTCTTGATATTCTGGAAGTGTGCAAACCTTATATTTTGAGTTTTGAAGTTCTATCTGGAACTTTAGATGACGCCTTTATTAACATTACGGGACGGGAGATTCGCGAATGATTATCTTTGCTCTTCGAAACTTTAAAGTTTTCATTCGTGACCGTTTATCGATCTTTTTTTCGCTTTTATCGGTTCTGATCATTTTTGGTTTATACACTCTTTTTCTAAATGGCGTTTGGATTTCAGCTTTACCTTCAGGAGTTGAAGGAGGCCAAGCGTTAATGGATGGCTGGTTGATGGCCGGTATCTTGGCAGTTGTGTCGTTTACGACAACCCTTGGGGCCTATGGAACAATGGTCGAAGATAAGGCCAAGAAAATATATAAGGACTTTACTTCTTCACCCTTAAAACGTTCATCACTTGTTGGCGGGTATATTATCGCAGCATACGCTATCGGCATTATCATGAGTTTAATATCGTTAGTTTTTCTTGATTTATACATGCTGATACGCGATGGCTATATTTTAAATTTTGTACAGACTATGCAAGTTCTTGGCTTAATCTTTTTAGTGACCCTTGCTAATAGTGCTTTAGTTTTCTTTATTACGGTGTTTGTAAAAAGCATGACGGCTTTTGGAACAATTAGTACTGTTGTTGGCACTTTGATGGGCTTTTTGGCGGGAATATATATGCCAGTAGGCAATTTTCCTAATGCCGTTCAAGCGGTAATCAAGGTCTTTCCCCTATCTCATGCCGCTTCTTTATTCCGGCGCATTATTATGAGCGCTCCGGTTGAAACAGTATTTAATGGCGCGCCTAGTGGTCTTCAGGAAGCATTTCTTGAAGAAATGGGAGTGACATTCGCGTTTGGTAATTTTACGATTATGCCGTGGATGCAAATCGTTTATTTGGCTTTTACGGCTTTACTTTTCTACGGATTATCGCTTTTGATCGTTACGGTTAAAAAGCAGAAGTAGTTTTCTTTTTCCTTGTCTTTCCACTGGTGGCTTTATGCCACCTTTTATGTTATGTTTATTATCGCTATGAAAAATAAGCTATTCGATTTATTTCTAACTTTTTTAAAAATCGGCGCGACGACCTTTGGCGGTGGTTATGCAATGATTCCTTTAATTCGCCATGATGTGGTCGAAAAGAAAAAGTGGTTAGAAGAAGATGAATTAATCGAAATATTGGCGATTGCTGAATCAACTCCCGGTCCGATAGCAATTAACGTGGCAACTTATACTGGTTATCGGATTAAAGGATTTTTCGGAAGCCTCTTAGCAACTTTAGCCATCGTCCTACCATCCTTTTTCATTATCTTTGCAGTCTCTTTACTTTATAACTTTGTCAGAGACAATCAGATTATTGTCGCAGCTTTTATGGGTATTAAAGCGGCTGTGGCTTTGCTTATTTTGAGTGCCGGTTTTCGCTTGTTTAAAAAGATGAAAAAGTCGTGGTACTCAATTATAGTGATGTTTTTCGCTCTTGGGGCTTTAATTATTTTTGATTTATTTGCTATTTCCTTTTCTTCGATCTTTTTGATTTTAAGTGGGGCCTTACTTGGCTTCATTTTCTTTTTTACTATTCCTGTTCTCGTCAATAAGAAAAAAGGAGAAGGCAAATGATTTACTTACTTCTCTTTTTAGAGTTTTTAAAGATTGGACTTTTTTCTTTTGGCGGTGGTTACGGAATGATTTCAATGATGAAAGAAACCGTTCTGTTACATAATTGGCTAAGCGAGGCTCAACTTCTTGATTTTATCGGAATAGCTGAATCTACTCCGGGGCCGATTGCGATTAATATGGCAACGTTTATCGGCACGTCACAAGGAGGAATTCTTGGGGCGGCTCTAGCGACATTAGGTGTGGTTTTACCTTCTTTTGTCATCATTTTATTACTAGCGATTATTTTAAAAAATATCATCAAATCCCGACCTTTTGTGGCAATTATTGCCGGTATTCGTCCCGTAATTGTTGGTTTAATTATTGGCACAGGTTTGATTTTTGTTTATGGTCTTATCGGTTTAAGCGATGTTTACACTCCTTTTGTTTTTGATTATCGAAGCTTAATTATTTTTGTCCTTCTTGGGGTTATTTCTTTTGCTTATCCGCGAATCTTTAAAAAGGAAATCAATCCCTTATTTTTAATTGCTTTTTCGGTATTTTTTGGCATTGTTCTTTTTGCTTTTTAATAAAAAAAGTCCCGCTTTTAGGCGAGACCTTTAATTAAGATTTCTAATTAATCGATTTCCGGAATGGAAGGAGAATAGCTGCGCGCAGCGTGTTTGCCATCGATGTGAAGCAAAGCGCTAGGATTGCCCTTCGTAAAATCATACATCAGAATGTTGTCATTAGCGTTTTTCTCTTCTTCGCCTTGTTCCTTAATATACCATTGTAAGAAATTGACAGTTAAATGGTCGTTTTCGGCTTTGGCGACTTCAAGAATATTTTCGATGCTGGCTGTGACAAACTTTTCATGTTTGAGAGCTTCCACTAAAGGCTCACGAGCATCTTTGTAAACAAGAGTTGGTTTTTCAATGACATCAAGAATTGGTTTTTCACCAACGTGTTGAAGGTAGCGAATAAAGCCTAAAGCGTGGTCTCTTTCTTCTTGGGCTTGAATTTCAAACCAGTTAGCGTGACCGACGAGGCCAATATCGTTGTAATAAAGAGCCATATCCAAGTAGAGATAGGCCGAGAAGAGCTCGCGTTGAATTTGTAAGTTGAGTAAATCAATAACTTTTTTTGTAACCATGTTAAGTACCTCCTAAGTGTTACTTTTTTAACATAATCATTTTAAGCCATTATTCAACATCTTAAAAGACTTATGCTTGAATAGTTTATTGGTTTTAAACATGTTTTATTCATGTCATAATATTTATTATGGAACAAACAAATTATCAGACTATTTATTTAGCGGGTGGGTGCTTTTGGGGAGTCGAAGCTTACTTTCAACAACTCAAGGGCGTCATTCAAACGGAAGTCGGCTACGCAAACGGAGATAGCAAAAACCCTACTTATCAAGATTTAGTTAATCATCGCGCGAATCACGCCGAAACCGTTAAAGTCGTTTACGATTCTCAAACCATCAATTTGATTAAAATACTAGAACATTTTCTGCGGATTGTTGATCCTTTTTCTTTAAATCGTCAAGGCCACGATATCGGTGTTCAGTATCGGAGTGGCGTTTATTATATAAACGAAGAAGATTTTAATACAATTAATTCTTATTTTTCAAGCGTTAATCCTTATTCTGATAAACCATTCGTCGTTGAAGTTATAAAACTTAGAAATTTCTATCGCGCTGAACAATATCATCAGGACTATTTGCTAAAAAATCCCCAAGGCTATTGCCATGTTGATATGCGTAAAATTAAAAAAGAGGAACGTAAATAAGCGCTCCTCTTTTCTTTTTTGTATTCCAATTTATTTAAACGTGATGTTAATAACGCCGTTATAGGAACGAACATATAAGATTTTGTCATCAGTTGTTGGGTTTTGAGAATTATATCCCGCCAAATTATTTGTTCCATTTGTCGTCGCGCTATCAACATCATAGTCAGTGGCCGGACCATCAACGTTTCCGGAAATTTCGCCGTTAGTCGTAATCAGGCGAATCTCGCTATCGACATTCATGTCATTAACGGTGACTTGTCCGTTTGTCGTGGTAAACGATACTTTTGTTGTGACATCCATAGCGCTACCGGCAATTTTACCATTTGTGGTGGAAGCGGTGACGTTACTGGCAGTGACGCTAGTGAACTTTATGTAGGCATTCATCGATGTTGTCGTAATATCACCCACACAAGTAACATCGTTTAGTTCAATTTTCGAATTTGTCGTATGAACATAAAGATCTTGCGCGACACTGACATCTTCAACAGTGATGTAACCGTTAACCGATTCGAGATTTAACTCACCAAGAAGTGAGATATCCATAACATCAATTACGGCATTGGTTGTATTAATGTCTAATGACCCTTCATAAGAGGCAGGGACGGTGATTGTCATAGTTCGAGTATTGACTGGAATGTAGAACAATCGAATGTTCCAAGGGATATCGTTGTGATATTCGATAGTGAAATCAGTCTCATCTTCACTCGTTGTATAGTATTCATGACTATTTTCAAAAACAGAAATCGACACAGTGGCGGCAGTATCCGAAGAATTGACTACAACTTTGTTGTTTACTTCCTCAACATTGATATTAATATCACTCCCCAAGACTTCGATTGTTCGTTCCACATAAGGTTCGGCAGTCGATAAGAAGGCAAAGCCTCCAGCAGCAGCAGCAC
>JAEWUY010000062.1 GCA_023396795.1 Bacillota bacterium
ATATCGAATTATATCGTAACGATACTTTCGTTAAGGCTTTTTATCCTAATCGCAGCAAATATCGCTACATGAAACACCCCATTATTGAAGTTGACGACTATATTGGCGCTTCCTTCAGTGAAGCCAAATTTAAAACCCGCGATGCCGAGCGCATCAAAGATGCTTTATCATATGTCGCCCTTAATGGCTTAAATAAGCTACCCTTCAAACACAAATTTAGAATTGGCCTCGTCATGCTCAAACATCACATGAGTTATGATGATTTAGTGGAATTATGGAATAAATATGTGGCGACATGGGGCAATAAATTAACGGTTTTCAAATTTAAGGCTTTTAAAGACGGAAAGCTAATGGCTACCAAAATGTTTGGCCAATCAACGGAGTTTACGCTCGTAGCAAAAGCTAACAAAACAACCTTATTTAATGAGGACACTTATGATGTCGCTCGCGTTGAAATCTCTTTATTTGATCAATACCAAACATTATGTAGTTATGCGAGTTTACCCTTAACATTTAAAACAAGAGGACCTATTCAAGTCTTAGGACCGAGTATCGTCCCTCTTTATGGTGGAAGAATAGCTGTCTATGTCCGCAGTTTAAAAGGTCAAGGCAAAGCCACCCTCGAAATTTTATCTGACGAAAATAAAGCCAAAGTTGATTTTGAAATCAAATAAAAAACGATCCCGAAGGATCGCTTTTAACTAATTAGCCGTCTCGTCTGAACTAGACAGGGCGGCTTTTTCAGCCCGATGTTCATCGACTTCTTTAACAATCTGGGCGTATTTCTTTTCATCAATTTTATAAAGGAAACGAACAATCAAATAAGCTCCGACATAAAGGACGGCCGGCACAAGCGTCATAACGGCGGCTAGCGTCACCATATCATGGCCACCATTAGCAATTAGAGTATTGGCTTCGGTCGTCACATCTTCAATTAAACCTAAACCTTTTTGAACCTCAAGAGCCGAGATACCTTCGGTAACCGCTAAAGCCCCACTAATCAAAAGGGTTAAATAGACAATACCTTGTTGGGCGGAACTGGCTAATTTGGCTGTTAAGGGACGAAGCGAGAAAGCGACGGCTTCTTTTCTTTCCCCGGTTTTCCATTCGTTATATTCGATGGTGTTTTCCATCATAATCAAAAGGATTAAATAAAAGATACCTTGACCGGCAAAGATAACAATGCCTAACACATAAAGGAGAATTGGATATTGCTGTCCTAAAGGTAAGACGCCATTGAATGGCGCGCCAATAAAGAAGAAAACGACATGGCCTAAAGCCATCATTAAGAAACTGATAAGTAATAAAGTGTTACGTTTTAAAAACTTAATGAGGACCGGAAAGAGGAATTGCGCCAAAATGGTGCCACCAGCGTACATAACAGTAAATAAAAACTGCACACCGCCACCAACATCATAGTTAAAAGTCAAATAAAAATAGTTTAAGCCAAGGCCATTAAGAATGTTCGAGGCGATGTAATAAATAAGAATGACAATAACAATCCACCGCAATTGATCATTAGTTTTAAGCAGGCGAAACATATCGCCAAACTTTGTTTTACGCGAAATCTTTTCTTGTTCTTCGTTGCGGGCTGATTCTTTGGCAAAAACAACAAGGATTAACTGCGAAGCCAAAAACAAAGCCGAAACAACAATTGCGATGATGCCATAATTTTCCACAGCATTACCGCCGACAACCATTGGAACAACTCCACCAACGCCAAAAGCACCGACGCTAATGAAAATCGACATGACCGTCGTAATCTCGTTACGTTGCTTTTCATCGCTAGTTAAAGCCGGAAGCATTGACCAATAGCCAATATCGTTCATCGTATATGTAATATCCCAAAGAAAATAAAAAATACCAAAGACGACAACATAAGCCCAACCTTCGGGGCGGGCCAGAAATAAAACGAGCATCACAGCTGTATTTGTAACCGCGCCAATTAAAATCCAAGGCTTGTATTTACCCATCTTAAAATGGCACCGCTCAATAATAAAGCCCATAATCGGGTCATTAAGGCCATCCCAAATACGAGCGATAATGACAATGATGGAAATAACACCAAATTGTAAGGCATATAATCCAGCATCACGAACGCCATTAACGTAGCCAATAGGGGCGGCAAACTGAATATAAGTCAGCAAAAAGAGGCTAATTAAAGTATAGGCAGCATCTCTTCCCAGCGCGGTCGCGGAATATATCCACTTCGTTGTCCGTGGAACAATATCACCAGTAAAAGTGTCGTTAATTCTCATTTTTGTGCTCCTTGCATTAATTCCATTTTAGGCTTTATAGACATAAAGAGACATAATTATTTTTGCAATTTACCAGCAATTCTTGACTTTTTCGGCAAAACCTAACATTTCTTCAAAATAAATCTGTTTACCTTCAATAACGACATAGCCGGTAAATTTACCAAAAACTTGATGTTGAATTGATTTAATGATTAAGACATCACTATTGCTATAACGATCTAAAATCGGCTCAAAAGTTAAGGCAATGTCTCCAGTCTTGCTCCGAAATTTCCAAGGCTTTAAAAAATCATCACTACCATTACTAGCGATGGGAATATCAAATTTGACATCTTCGAGTTTGTAAGCTTTGTTATCATAGAAAAACATGTTCTCGCTTGCTTGAGAAGTGTCACCAAAACCATAGCCGAGATTAAAGCCAATTTTCTTACCTTTGTAGACGCCACTCATTGATGACCAATACCAAGTGTTTTTATACGTCCACACTCCTCTTCCCCAATCTAAAACGCCCCATGTATCATTAGAAAGATCGTAGGTTTCCTCAC
>JAEWUY010000118.1 GCA_023396795.1 Bacillota bacterium
CCACAATATCTTGGTATCAAACATTTGGTTTTCGTAAGATTGCCAAAATTAAAAATTACTACGCTCCTGGTGAACATGCCGATAAGATGTTGTTGGTTCTTAAAGAAAACCCGAAAGAAAAGCGCTATTACGCCAACGTCGCAATTGTTGACAAAAAACACGAATGGCTCGAAAAAATTCCAAATCTTGAAGTTGTTACAGCCGAAAACTTTTTAAACGAGAACAGTTATCAATACGCCAAAGAGCTACGAATTTTCAATTTCTGTACCAAACTCGGATATCAAAAAATTGGCTACTATGTTTCCTTATTAGCATCAGCGCGGGGATTAAGAAGTATTCCCAATGTCGCCACACTAGAAGATGCAACCGATGAAACAATTACCAAGTCGCTTGGTGATGAAGTCTACGATTTGATTCAAGAAACTTTTAAAAATTCAAAACGTAAAGAAATTACTTTTTCAGTACTTTTTGGTAAAACCAAACCGCCACGTTATGAACGACTTGGTCGGGCCATGCTCCGCCTATTTGAAACGCCACTGCTTGAGTTAACTTTTAGCAAAAATAAGCATTGGGAACTGGCAAAGATAAAAATTCTGACCCTTGATGATATTATGATTGACGACAATATAATCGCTGACGCCAAACACTATTTTACTCACAACCGCTATGCCATCACGAAAATTAAACAATACAAGTATGATTTAGCTATTTTGGTCGATCCAAAAGAACCAGCCCCGCCATCAGGAAAAACGGCTTTAGATCGTTTTGTTGATGCCGCTCATAAAGTTGGTTTCTATACTGAATTCATTACCAAGGCTGACTACGCGCGCATTCCCCAGTTTGATGCCTTGTTTATTCGCGCGACGACGAATGTCGATAACTATACTTATCAGTTTTCGCGCTACGCTTATGCTGAAGGATTAGTCGTTATCGATGATCCATGGTCGATTTTAAGATGTGCTAATAAACTTTACTTTCACGAATGCATGATTAGTCAAAACATCAAAACACCAAAAACAATTATCGTCAGTTCCAAAATGCCTATATCAAAAATTACTAGTGCATTTACTTTTCCGATTATTTTGAAACGTCCTGACAGTGCCTCATCGCGCGGTGTTTTTAAAGTAAATAGTCTTGAAGAGTTGAAATTCAAACTTCGAGAATTATTTCCTCTCAGTGCCCTACTAATCGCTCAAGAATTTATTCCTAGTCCTTTTGATTGGCGAATCGGCATTCTTGATGGCAAGCCTCTCTATGCCTGTAAATATTTTATGGCTCGTAATCATTGGCAAATATATAACTGGAACGCAAATAAGAGTCGAGCAAGTGTCGGACCAGTTGCAACTTATTTAGTTGAAGAGGCCCCACCCGCCGTCGTCGATATTGCCTTAAAGGCCGCCAACGCCATTGGTGATGGTTTTTATGGTGTCGACGTCAAAGAAAAAGACGGCAATGTTTATGTCATTGAAGTTAACGATAACCCAAGTATTGACCATCACTGGGAAGACGAAATTCTTGGTGAAAAACTTTATGACGAGATTATGGAAAATATCTTAGTAAGAATTCAAAAAGCCCGCCAAACGCCAGCCATCGATAAACAAAATAGTCTACAAAAGAGCGAAAACTTGAATAAATAGTGAACTTTTGATTGCTTTTTGCATAAAAAAACGGACCAGCCAAACAAAGCCTAGTCCGTTTTTAATATGTTTAGATAATTCCGGCGGGAATCAAAACGGCAAGCAAAATTACAGCCATTCCCCAAGTTGCCATCAAAAATATTCTCTGCGTTTTTGGTTTCGTATCGGGAACAAGAAAGGCTGCCAAGAAGAAAGGAATATAAGTGGTAATAAAAACCGGAATAGCGCCCCACCATGGATAAACCCAAATGAAGGCTGGGGTTCCCGCTAAAAAGATTTCAAAGATAGCGAAGAAAGCAGCATTACCAATCGCGAATAACCAGCGATTATTAATTCCTAGAATTTTCTTATTGGGATCATCTGGTAATAGTTTGGACATTATTATTCCGGCAAGTGAAAACATCATCGAAAGTTCCCAGGAAACGCCAATCAATAAAATGAATGATGTGCTTTGTGCAGAAACCGTCCACAAGGCATAACCGGAGGCTTTACCAATAATGGCATTTGCGATTTCATACAACCAGTGAACGCCATATAGCGATAAGCCAGCGACAATACCTTTGTAATTCTTATTTTTAAGTTCGGTAGCATAAACAAAAATGACAACTGCAAAAATAAAAATAAACGTCCAGTTAAAATTTGCGGTTGATCGAACCGAGCCAAAAGGCATCGATGCTGCAACGCTGTTGGCAGGGTCACCCCAGAAGATGAAATAAGTACTGCCATTTGCGGCAAGTTGTAGAAGGAAAAGCAATAAACATACTCCAGCAATCAAAAGAGTGGGTCGCCAAGCTTCTTTAAAAAAGTTAACAAATTTCTGTTTCATAAATTTTTCCCTATAAAATTTTTAATAATAATTATTTAGAATCGGCTTTATCGTTTGCGTATTGTTTAACGATACCTTCGACTAAATAAGAAGGTACTTCTTGATATGAATCGAATTCACGATTAAAGAAACCGCTACCTTGTGACAAAACACGAAGGCGAATTGCATAATCAAGAATTTCAGCTTCTGGTACTAAAGCTGTAATTTCTTGTTGACCATGACCTTTTTCATCGATGCTTAAAACACGAGCCCGACGTTGATTTAAATCATTCATGATATTGCCAGTAAATTCATTGCCAACGCGCACAGTAATTTTCATAATCGGTTCTTGAAGAGTAGGACCACAATTCATGTAGGCGTCTTTAAAGGCGATAATCGACGCCATCTTAAATGCTAATTCATTGGAGTCAACGGGGTGATATTTACCATCGAGCAAAACAGCTTTAATGCCGATGACTGGACAACCAGCTAATAAACCGTGCTCAGTAGATTCGATGAAACCTTTTTCAACAGCCGGGAAGTAGTTTTTCGGCACTGCTCCTCCGAAAACAGTTTCTTCAAAAACGTTTTTATCACTGCCACTTGGACCAAACTTCATTTCAACAACGCCATAGAAACCACTGCCGCCCGATTGTTTAATATAGCGACCAGGAGCGGTCGCTTCTTTTTTAACTGTTTCACGATATTGAATTTTCGGAGCAGTTATATCAACGGCGATACCAAAGATATTTTTTACACGTTCTAAAACATAATTTAAATGCGAATCGCTTAATCCCCCCACAAGTAATTGTTTAGTTTCAGCATTGCGCGAGATATCTAGACACGGATCCTCAATTTGTAGTTTGGCCAAAGAGCCATACAATTTCTCATCATCCTTTGCTACTTTAGCAGCAATAGCCCGATAATAAACGCTCGTCGGATATTTAGCGCGTGGATAAGTAATCGGATTAGCTTTATCACAAAGGGTATAACCAGTAACGATGTTTTCTAGTTTTGATAAACCAATGATGTCGCCTGCTGATGCGGTAGTAATTGCTGTTTGTTTGTTTCCATAAACGGAAAACATTTGCGAGACTTTCATTGTTTGTTGCGTGTTGGGACACAAAATAACATCACTAAGATTAAGTGTTCCTGAGGCGATTTTTATAACGTTAATGGCCCCTTTATACTGATCAAAGAATGTCTTAAAGACATAAGCACTAAAAGGTTCATTAGGCAAAGTTTTACGAATAATTTCTTTACCATCTTTATCAATTCCAGCATACGGCTTTAACTCGGCAGGATTTGGTAAGTATTCGATGAGCATTTCTAACATCGTAGGAATGCCGATATCTTTTTTGGCACTACCAACTAAAACCGGTGTTAGTTCGCCGCTAATAACAGCAGCGTGGAGACCACGATGAATTTCTTCCATCGAAAGCGTTTCTCCACCAAAAAACTTTTCTAGTAAGGCTTCATCAGTTAAGGCCACTTGTTCGGCGATGACATTATGAAGAGAAAGGATTTTTTCTTTCTTATCATCATAGATGATGTCATCCACTACATTTTTACCATCATACTTACGGGCTTTTAAAGTAACAACATTAATAAAACCATCGAAAGCGTCTTGATGGCCGATTGGGTAAACAAACGAAACAGCTTTTTTACCAAGCTTTTCATTTATTTCATCGAGTAAGGAATCAAAATCTATCAACTCCTTATCCATTTTATTAACATAAATTAATGTTGGAACACCATGCTTTTTGAGGAGATTATAGTGTTTAATCGTTCCAACTTCGATACGTTTGGTCGCATCAAGAACAAGGACTGCTCCTTTAACCATATCTAACACACCGATAACATCAAAAACAAAGTCATCATTACCAGGAGCATCAAGAAGGTTTAAACGATAGCCGTTATAATCTAAAGAGACTACCGAAAGGTTACAAGAACTCAAACGGGCTTTTTCTTCATCAGTATAATCACTAATCGTATTTTTTGTTTCGATGGCCCCTTTTGCGGTTTTATTAATAATACCAGCCAAGGATTCAACTAACGTTGTTTTACCGCTTCCTTGATGGCCTAAAAAGAGGATATTGCGAATTTTTTCCGTTTCCATAAGTTTCCTTTCTTATCTATTGAGAACCCTTTTCTTCAAGGGCTTTTAGTGTCTCGAGAGCTTTGGCAAAAACGATATCGCGGTCACATCCTGTAACATCAATGTAATTACGGGGTAAGACTGATTCTTCGTTGCGCCATCTAGATACGTATTCTTCAAATTCTTTAACGTCGCGAAGGGGATGGGTCAAATGCACGGGGTGGCGATTTTTATACATTTCGCGATATAAGAAGCGGTCATATAAAGCTTCAATATCGCCCGTTAAATAAAGAAGGACAACCTTACTGTTATTAAACTCGCATAATTGCTTGACCTTTTCTAATTCTTCCTTGTGGAAATTAGCTTCAAGTATGACGCTTTCTCCAACCGCGGTAACCCGCTCGAGGATATGAAGTAGAAGATCAATCGACGAGTTTGATAACTTCTTGTTGTCTTCCCGATTAGAATACTCGATTTCTTCGCCGAGTATTTCCTTGATGTGTTCTTTACTAAAGTAAGGCACTCTCAGATGTGCTGAAAGCTTTCTGGCGAGATTTGACTTTCCGGCAGCCAAATCGCCAGCGACAATTAGGATTTTGGACATATTATCTCCTT
>JAEWUY010000048.1 GCA_023396795.1 Bacillota bacterium
AATTTATCGTCAAATATTGAAGAGAATTATCAAGTTAATGCCGTATTTCCTTACATCGGACAAAAAACATTAACTGAATTTCTTGCGAATTTAAAAGTTGAAACCCGAAACGGATATCTTGTCGTTAGCAAAGATATGGAAACTAACGTCCCTGGTTTACTAGCGGCTGGAGACACGGTCGATAAAAAATTACGTCAGTTAGTTACGGCCGCTGGCGATGGCTGTATTGCAGCGGCAACCGCGATTCGTTACATTAAAGCTAAGCGCTAGTCTTATTCTATATATAAAAACAAGCAAACGATGTCTAAAATGGCATCGTTATATTTATTTTTTTGATGTTTTTTTGGTGTACTTTGACACTTTTTTAACATTTCGTGTGCTATTATGTATTAATAGAAGGTAATTTTATGATTGATTTAATTATTCTAACTGGCGTATCAGGCGCTGGCAAATCGACTGCAGTTCGGGCCTTCGAAGAGATGGATTATTACATCGTTGAGAATGTCCCTCTTTTAGTTATTCCAAAATTATACAAAGCCTTCGAAGAAGACGCGCTTCGTTATCGTCGTACGGTCGTTGTTATGGCTATTGATGAGGCCCTTCAAGCCGCAATAAAAGCTCGTGAAAACCCTGTATTTAAAGTAACCTTCTTAGCTTTGGATGCGACCGAAGCCGAATTGCTGACGCGCTTCCGTTTAACACGCCATATTCATCCCGCTCAAGCCCATGGCTTATCGCTAGCAGCTTCTATCACTCGTGATCGCGACATCATGGATAAATTAAAAAGTGAAGTCGATATGTATGTTGATACATCCGGGAAAACCGCCACCGAACTTCGTAAATTTATTTTTACAAACATTCAAGGTATGGAAAGTGGTAATTTAACCGTTAGTTTTGTTTCTTTTGGATTTAAACACGGCATTCCATATGATGTCGAGATGATTTTTGATACTCGTATTGTTCCTAATCCATATTGGATTCCGGAACTTAAGGATTTAACGGGTCAAGACGAGTCTGTCCAAAAGTTTGTTCTTAATGATAAAGAAGCAAAAGAGTTAATTGCGAATATTGAAAATTACCTTGATTACTATTTGGCAAAAGTCAAAGCCGAAGAGCGCAATTTCTTTGTGATAGGCATTGGCTGTAGTGGTGGCCAACATCGTTCAGTCGTCATCGCTGAATACTTAAGCAATAAATATAGCAGCAAATATCGGACGCTATGCCTGCATCGCGATATTGGGAAATATTTAAAGTGAGACCAACCATTTCATTTACCCGAAAAGTTAAAGAAGAAATTGTTACCAAACCCTTTAGTGAAGAACGACTGCGAGCCTTAGTCGCCGCGTTTATTAAAGTCAATGGTCGCATGGAAATTAAGAATCGCCATATCGCGATTCTTTTACAAACTGAAAACGCCAAAATTGCTAAATTTATTTATTTGATTATTCAAAAAATATACGGTATCAACATTCGTTTTTCCTATGGCAAAACGATGAAGTTTAAAAGGTGGACGACCTACAACATAATCATCGATCAAGAAGCCGAATACATCTTGAGCGATTTAGAAATATCATTTTTAGAAGGAAAAATCGCCAAAAACATCGTTTTTAACGATGACATGATAGGTGGATATTTAGCGGGTGCTTTCTTAGCTTCTGGTTCTGTCAATAGCCCTCGGAGTTCTAATTATCATTTTGAGATTTCTCTTAATGATGAAAACTACGCAAAATGGTTTTTAAAGTTAATTGAAAAATATAAAAGCGGAAGTTTTAATCCCAAGATTATTACTCGGCGAGATCAAATTGTTATTTATCTTAAAAAATCTGATCAGATCGCTGATTTCTTAATTTTAATGGGGGCGACTGATTCGTCTTTAGACTTTGAAAATATTCGCATCGATCGCGAGTTCGCTAACATCGGTAATCGCTTGCAAAATCTTGATACCGCCAACTATACAAAAACGATGAAGTCCTCAAGTCGGCAGATTTCAGAATTGCAAGTTATTGATCGGATTCTGGGTGTGCAAAATCTCGCTAATGAAAAGCAAAGAATTCTTGCTCCACTACGCTTGAGTAACGAAGATGCAACGATGGAAGAATTAGCTACTTTAATGAGTGAAAAACTAAATGTTAAGGTTACAAAATCAAACGTCAATCATCTCTTTCGGTCATTGAGTGTTTTAGCAAAAAGATATCGAGGCGAAGGTCGTGAAAACTAATTTGCAACTAGGTAAAAAAATCACGAAACTTCGTCTAGCCCGTGGCTGGAATCAAGAAGAGTTGGCCTTTCGTGCAAGTTTAAATCGTAACTATTTGTCTGATCTAGAAAATGGCCGACGCAATCCTTCACTTAAAGTCTTGGAAAAAATCGCCTTTGCTTTTGAAATTAGTTTAGAAGCCCTTTTTAAGGGAATTACGACTTTTCCGTTCGTATAAAACGTATGTTTTATGTGATAATTGCTTCTCTAGTGGGAAACTAGTAAACGCTTACAATACTATTTTACTTAAATAAAATCGCTATTTCTTATATAATAAACGCGGTAGAAAAAAAGGAGGACATATATATGTCAATCAAAATCGCTATAAATGGATTCGGAAGAATCGGCCGTCTCACCTTCAGAAGAGCTTATGAGACTGGTGACTTCGAAGTCGTTGCCATCAATGACTTGGCGGATGCGGCTTCACTAGCCTATTTACTAAAGTACGACACCGCTCACAAACGTTTCGGTGTTAATGACATCTCCGTTGATGTCGAGAAAAATGCCATTATTTATAAAGGCAAAGCTATTCCTGTTATCGGACAACCTGATCCTAAATTAATCAAGTGGTCTGACTATGGTGCCGAGCTCGTCTTAGAATGTACGGGACGTTTCAAAGGAAAAGCCGATGCCTCTGTTCATATTCTTGAAGGTGGTGCCAAAGGTGTTGTTATCTCTGCTCCCGCCGATAAAGAAACCCCAACCTTTGTTTACGGCGTTAACGACAATAAGTTAACCAAAGAAATGAATGTTATCTCTGGCGCCTCTTGTACGACTAACTGCTTAGCGCCAGTTTGTAAAGTCCTTGTCGATAAATTCGGCATCAAGGGTGGTTATATGACGACCATCCACGCCTATACTAATGACCAAACTACTCTTGACCTAGTTAAAAAGGGCAATAGTCGTCGGGGTCGGGCTGCAGCTGCTAACATCGTTCCAACAACGACCGGTGCCGCTAAGGCCATCAACCTTGTTATTCCGGAATTAAAAGGCCGTCTTCAAGGCGGGGCCCTTCGTGTCCCGGTTATCGATGGTTCATTAATTGACCTCTCCTTGTCGCTTGGTAAGGATGTCACCGTTGAGGAAATTAATGCTGCGATGAAAGAAGCCGCTAATACGTATCTCAAGGATGTTCTTGAATATACCGAAGATGAAATCGTTAGCAGTGATATCATTGGTGCAACGGCTGGAGCGATCTTCGATGCCACACAAACTGCGGTCTTCACTAATCCAGAAGGTCAACAATTTGTCAAAGTCGTCGCTTGGTATGATAACGAATACAGCTATACTTGCCAATACGTACGTATTGCTAAAGAGTTGGCTAAAGTTTTAGGTTTAAAATAAATTAAACAAGGGTGTCTTTATCAAAGGCACCTTTTTGTTTTTTAAAGGAGGCATAATAATATGCTTACAGTTGATCATTTAGGGGATATTAAAGGCAAACGGATTTTAGTTCGTGTCGATTTTAACGTCCCATTAAAGGATGGCCAAATTCGCGATGATAATCGCATTGTCCAAGCGGCTCCGACAATTAAGGCGCTTGTTGCTCATGGTGCGAAAGTCATTCTTCTTTCCCACCTTGGAAAAATCAAACATAAAGAGGCTCCAGAAGTAGTTGAAGCGCAAAAGAAAAAGAACAATCTCGCTCCTGTCGCCACTCGTCTATCAGAAATTATTAAGGCCCCAGTTGCTTTTTGTCCGGAAACAACGGGTGATTTAGCTAATTTCTTTATTCGAACAATTGAATCAGGAGAAGTCGTTTTACTGCAAAATACCCGCTATGAAAAAGGCGAAGAAAAAAACGATCCTGAACTCGCGAAGAAATGGGCGGAAAATATTGATATTTATGTCATGGATGCTTTTGGCAGTGCCCACCGGGCCCACGCTTCAACATATGGTGTCCCAGAAATTCTTAAAGCCGAAGGAAAGCCTGTCGCTATTGGCTACTTAGTGGAAAAGGAAATTCGCAATCTATCCCGTTGCGTTGATGTTAAAGATAGTGATCGTCCATACATCGCTATTCTTGGGGGATTTAAAGTATCCGATAAGATTAAAGTAATTGATTCACTTCTTAAGAAGTGTGACAAGATTTTGATTGGTGGTGCTATGGCCTACACCTTTGCTAAGGCGATTGGCCGTTCAATTGGTAAATCTCCATGCGAAGATGACCAACTTGCCTACGCAAAAAAATGTTATGAAGAAGCTAACGGCCGTATCTTACTGCCTCTTGATTCTGTAGCAACCGATGCTTTTGAAGGTTGGACCCAGAAAATCGTCACCGAAGACGCTAATATTCCTGAAGGTATGGAAGGAATGGACATTGGTCCAAAAACCGCCGCACTATTTCAAGCGGAAATATCTAAGGCAAAAATGGTTTTCTGGAATGGTCCAATGGGCGTTTTTGAACAAAAAGATTTTGCCGCTGGTACAATTGCAATTTGCGAAGCGGTCGATAAACTTCGTAATGCTTTCACTGTCTGCGGAGGTGGCGATTCGGCCGCAGCCGTCAGTGAATTTGGCTTTAGCGATGCTTTCTCACACGTTTCCACCGGTGGTGGTGCCTCGCTTGAAATGATTGAAAATGACGGACATCTTCCGGGCATTGACGTCTTAAAGTAGGTCAAACGATGAGAAAGAAATTATTACTCGGCAACTGGAAAATGAATAAAACGCGTGAAGAAACCAAAGTTTTTGCTTTGGGTTCTTTAGCTTTATCCGCTCTTGCTGATTTACATGGTATTGATATTGGCGTCGCTCCGACGTATTTATCATTACCTGTTGTTAAAAAATACAATCCCGGTTTAATTGTTGCTGCTCAAAATGTTCATTATCAACCAGCAGGGGCTTATACCGGTGAAATTTCTATTTCGATGCTTAAGGAAATTAACATTACTTGGGCGATTATCGGTCACTCTGAAAGACGTAGTTACGATAATGAAACATCGGAAAAATGTAATCTTAAAATCAAGGCTTTGCTCAAAAACGATATAGTGCCCGTTTATTGTGTTGGCGAAACTCTGGCTCAATTTGAGCAAAAAGCTACAAAAGATGTAATTAAGCAGCAAATCGTCGATGGATTTAAAGATATTTCTAGCGAACAAGCTCAAAAAGTTGTTGTCGCCTATGAACCGGTATGGTCGATCGGCACTGGTAAAAACGCTTCAGCGGAAATCGCTCAAGACGTTTGTTCATTTATTCGTAATTTACTCCGTGAACAATACAAAGAAGGTGCCGAAGAAATTCGCATTCTTTACGGTGGCTCGGTTAAACCCGAAAATGTCAGAACATATTTATCAACGCCTGATATCGATGGCGCTCTTGTTGGTGGAGCTTCGCTAAGCATCGAATCATTTAAAGATTTAATTAATAACATGATTTAGGAGGCCATTATGCTGAACAATTACGGTACATATGAAGAAGTAAGGGCCACCGGGGGAAGCAAGTTCCTTGGTGTAGTATTTGGCTATGCTGCTCTTGGCTTTTTAGTGACGGCCGCCGTTGCTCTTTTAACGGGCTATTTATTTACGAGCGTTATTCCGATTGATGTTTCAAGTGACATCTATCTAGGATTAATCATTGGTGCGGCTATCGTTCAAATCGTTTTAATGTTTTGGATCACCTTTGGCGTCATGCGCCGTGGCGGAAATTTAATTGTGCCTTTCGCTCTTTACACGATTGCGATGGGCATTTTGCTATCAGCAATCACCTTAACGATGGATTGGTACTTAATTGGCATGACTTTTGGCCTAACGTGTCTGATCTTTGGCATCATGGCTTCAGTCGGCTATTTTTCGAAAGTCAATCTTTCCGGTTTATTAATCGTTGGCATGGGGTTACTAATTGGATCTATCTTTTTATCTTTGATAAACTTTTTTATTGGTAGTAGCTCGGTCGAATGGATTGTTACTTTTGCTTCATTTGGAGCAATTATGCTGATTACAGCCTTTGATATTTGGCGGGTCAAGCAAATTATTAACGCTGGAGCGATGAGTCAAAACATTGCTCTTTATTGCGCTTTTAGCATTTATGTCGACTTCATCTATATGTTTATGCGAATTGCTATCATTTTATCGCGCGTAATGAGACGTTAATTAAATTGCGCATTTAAACCCTACACGAATTTTTCAAAACAAGTTAAAATAAGAAATAGAAAAGAGAGGAACAAAATATGTCAAAATTCTTTAAGTGCGCTATTTGTGGCAACTTCGTCGAATCAATCGTCGATAGTGGCGTTCCGATGATTTGCTGCGGACAGGAAATGGATGAAGTTGTGGCCGATACTCAAGAAAACGTCGCCCTTGAAAAACACATTCCAGAAGTTACGATTGATGGTCACAAGGTCATTGTCAAAGTTGGATCAGTGACCCACCCCATGCTCCCCGCTCATTATATCGAATGGATTCACCTCGAAACCAATCTCGGGATTCGCCGGAGTAAACTCAATCCTGGTGAAGAACCTGTCGCTACTTTTTGTTTAGTTGAAGGCGAAGTCGCCAAAGTCGCCTATGAGCTATGCAACCTCCACGGTTTGTGGAAAAAAGAAATCTAAATATTCCATTTGTTGATAAAAGACTGATTCTCAAAAATCAGTCTTTTTCTTTAGAAAAGTTCGATTGCATGCTCTTTTGCTCCTATTATATAAAGATAAGGTCGCGAGAAAGCGAAGGGTACTCAAGTAATCAGAAAATTTTCAGTTTTTATTCTTGACACTTCATAGTATGAATGGTAATCTATCTAAGCATGCGAATTCGCCCGAGAGGGCCTATACTAGCGTATAGTATGCAGCTGATCTTTGAAAACTGAACAGATGTACAAACAACATTAACGTCAATTTTTTAACAATAAATACTAAACCAGAAAATAATTTTGAACTAGATAAAACTTTTGAGAGTTTGATCCTGGCTCAGGATGAACGCTGGCGGCGTGCCTAATACATGCAAGTCGAACGAAGGTAGCAATACCTTAGTGGCGAACGGGTGAGTAACACGTGGGTAACCTGCCTTTCAGTTGGGGATAACCGAGGGAAACTTTGGCTAATACCGAATTCGTGCTTCGAAGGCATCTTCGGAGCATAAAAGGGGCCTTTAAAGCCTCGCTGATTGATGGACCTGCGGCGCATTAGTTAGTTGGTGAGATAACAGCCCACCAAGACGAGGATGCGTAGCCGACCTGAGAGGGTGAACGGCCACACTGGA
>JAEWUY010000096.1 GCA_023396795.1 Bacillota bacterium
TGGTTTACACTCATTTATCTCTCCTTTGCACGTTATTTCTTCAAACACGGCTCGATTGGGCTTACTTGTGATGTTTTCTAGATTGTCCAAAAGCAAACATACTTGTCTAACAACGAGTTACTATCAATTCTTATTGGATAATCATCAAAAAGTCTTGAGTAAACTTTTATAATGTGAACTTTTTCGGAGTCTTTTCATCCAATGAATTCTTAAGGGTTGCAAGGCTTCAAAAAGGTCATCCCTTTTAGCCAAGGCCTCGATGTCGTGCTTTGAAAGTATGCCTTGCTCATAGGCTTCTTCAATTTTATCGATATAGTTTTTTTGGCAAAAAGGACAATAATGCCCCTCTTTAAATAAGATGGAATTAGCCGTGGGTCTTTTATAGAGTTCTGGAGGATTGGCATCTGGAGGAAGCGAGAGACGAATAAAAGGAGCGTTCATAGAGTCTTCCATAAAGACCTGTTCCCAGATGTTAACAAAGCAAATATCACAGACGGGATCGTTTTTATACAATTCATATAACTTTTTTATTTCCTTGTCTTTTAATTTGATGATTTGAGTTAGAAAGTCCTTGCCTCTATTTTCGCCTAATTTCATCTCTCGAAGGGCGTATGTCGCTGAAGCATTAAAGATCTCAATCGCTTTTATGTAATTCGTTTGCGCGCCTTTGCCTTTGCGATGGATCACGCCGAAGTAATAGGCGCCTTTGGAATTACCGCGTTCAAAGGTATAGCGAATTAATTCGTGGGCTTTGGACAGATCTTTCTTGACATGGTAGCCATTAAGATAAAACCAGCCGAGTTCGGCGATGGCAAAGAGATCCTTTTTCTTGGCGGCTTCTTTTAATAAGGGGTAGGCTGCCTTGTAATCATTTTTGCTGTCTTCGGCTTGATTTAAATAACTCATCGCCGCGTCATAGAGTCCTCTTCTATCTTTGCTGATGATATCGAGGTCATCAGCAGGGGCGTGTAATTTTATAAATTTTTCTAGTTTCATTGTTTTTTTCCTTTTCTTTTAATCGACATCTTCATCAGACTCATCTTCAAAGTCAAAATTCGGATTGTCGTAATTGACATCGCTATAATTGACATAAATTTTTCCCGTCTCAGTGATGTCTTTCATTTCTTTAACCTTTTGGCTAAACCAAGAATATAGTTTCTCGCCGGAGTATTCCTCGATAAATGGACACCACCCTATGTAATATCTCGAATAGTAAATGAAGACTTTATCGCGCTTCCCGAATTTGTTCATGAGCCCGATGGCCAAAAGTTTCATTTTTTCGCGATAATGATCATGACGAACGGACCGGGGACCGCTATACAAAAATGATATAAAAAGAATATTATTTGTTAGAAAAACAAACTCAACTTTGTCTTCTTTTTTATACTTATCGATGTCAACCGTGACGGGGTAATCAATAAAGGCTTGATAATGGGACTTTCGAAAAAGTTTCAGGGCCGTGCGAATTCCACCACAATAGCGGTTGGATGTATATTCGATTTCTCCTAAATTTAAGCTTTTGCCTTTCATCGTCTCGTCAAAAACATATTGTGCTTTAAGCTCGCGAATCTCACTTTGAGTGTCTTCATTCAAAAAGAAATGTCTTAATTTCAATCTCGCTACGAGATGAATATATCGATCGTATGCGAACGGTCCATAAAAAGGTTTGCCACTATAAGGGGTGTGATAATGGGGCAGCGCTGTCATTTTCCTAAACCAGTGTCCAACTTCTAAAAGAGTTAAATTATGAATCGTCCTTTCACTTATCTTTTTGCGAATGACATAACCTTGTTTGCCATTGTATGACACCAGACGCCGGACCTTTGTGCCGTTAATTTTGGCTTCTCGCTTGTCAAAATAACGGAGAATCTCTAATTTTATTTCGGCAATAGTTTCCATTTTTTGCTCCTCCATACTCATCTTTAATCAGCCTTTAAAAATATTTTTAAGGCATTCATCATATCGTCTCGACCGTCCAAATAAGTAATTTCTTTTTCACTAACCAGTCCTTTTTTCACCGCCTCCATCAATGGGTAAATATACTCATCCATGCAATTAACACAGCAAAAACCTCTCCTAATAACCGGTTTCCCATCATCGTATTCAGGATATTCAATGCGTGACGGTACTTTCCTGATTTCTCTAAAAGGCGATTGTGTAAATGATCGCTGTTCAAAAACATTTTCGTGGCATATATCGCAAATGGGATCAAGACGATACTTTTTGATGGCGTTGTTTATTTCGTGATCGACCAACAGGAACTTATTGTCGAGGACATCGTGACCGAGCCAATCGCCCTTGTATGCTTCGCGTGAGGCATAAAGAAAGGCTTTTTCAAAATACTCACCGGCCTTCTTAGAATCTTTTTCAACACCGTCTCCATCGTGATACATTTGTCCAAGATTAAGAGCTGCAGTCGGATTAAGGCGCTCGACTAGGTCTAGAAAAATTTCTTTGGCTTTTTTGGAATCTTTATCGACAAATTGACCAAAGCGGTAAAATTCACCAATCTTACTTAGAGCATAGGAAAAATTCATATCTGCCGATTCTTTGATTAGCTGATAAGCCTTCGCAAGGGTTTCTTCGTCAGGATTTTTGCTTTCGAGATATTCGTGGCCTTCGTAATATAGTTTGCGACGTCTTCTGCTATGCGCTGGAACGTCGTATGGTGCGGGTGGCAGTTTGCCAAATTTTTGAAAGTGCATATATGTTCCTCCTTTGTGCATCTTTGCCATAAAGAGGAATAAAAAGCCCATCGGATGATGGGCCTATTTTTCATAGATTTATTCCCCCATCATTCAAGCTTTAGCACCTTGCATACCGCAGGTTGCTGACGGGTCATAGGGCTTGTCCCTCGCCGTTCTCTTTATGGTCTAATTTACTCTAACACTTCTCATTCTTTTTGTCGATGGCGACATTAATAAAAGAATGACTAAGTTTACTTAAATATTTTATTTTATAATCTCAACAACTTGACCAGTTACTGCTTCGAAATGGTATTTTAAAATGCCAAAATCAACATTCATATACACTCCAATACCATTCTTTCTAATGGTTGCTACGCCGTTATCGCAAACGATTTTAAACTTCTGCTGATTGACAGCGGTTGGGGCTAATAAGGCTGCCTCAACTCCTATGTCAAACCAGGAAGGTTTTTCTCCGATTACTTCAGTTACGTCTTCGGGCTTTTTTGATTTGTGGGCGTGCCCTTGTGTCTGCCCATACCCAAAAGAAACGACAATTATAATCTTCTCACCCCTGTTGACTGCGACTGGGGTTTTTCTTTTACTATAAGACACACCAACCCAACAAGAATTTAGACCAAGTTCCTGAAGCTTTAAGACTAATTCTTCACCATAATAGCCAACTTTGATCTCGTCTTCTTTTTTGCCAATAAAGGCTATATAGTTAGCGACATTACGAAAACTTCCATAATGGGCTAATAAAGTTTGAAAGGCTTTGGGTTCATCATAGCAAACTTGGATATTAAGTCCGCTTCTTTCTTTAGAAACCATCACTAACTGATCAATCGCTTTTCTTTTATCTTCTGCGATTGGTGTTTCTAAGTATCTCCTCACTGAGTGACGAGTTTTTATCAAACTCATGATATCCATAAATATTTTCCTTTATTTAACTTATATTTCTTTATCGAAAGTAATTCTAGGTTTGGTGCCTTCGATAAGGACTTCTCCACACTGAACAAAGCCGTTTTTAACTAGTAGAGCAATCATTGGGGCGTTGCGCTCATGAGTATCAATTCTAATCGTCTTAATATTTCGTTCTTTAGCGATATCTTCTACAGCTTGTAATATTTTGCTGGCGATGCCTTGTGAGTGGTATTGGCTTAAAACCGCGAAGCGATGGATAACTAGATAAGGAGGAGGGAACCGCCAATGACCAGAAACTAAATGATCGTAATCTTTGTCATAATCAAGCAAAGCAATGATTCCGACAATAATCTCGTCCTCTTCCCAAACATAGAAACGATTATTAATGCTATCTTCGGCAATCGTTGCAATACTTGGTGTTCCGTCTTGCCACTGACCGGAGTTTTGTGGCTTCAAAAACTCCTGGGCGTCTCTTACAACGTCCATGATCGAAGGCAAGTCTTGAATAACCGCTAATCGTAGTCCGTTCATATATAGTTATTTTAGCATTGATTAGTGTATCTAGTCTTACTCTATATAAGATGTAAGATAAGAAAAACCATCAATATAATGATGGTTATCCATTAATAAAGATAATTTATTTCTTTTCCTTATCGCGCTTATCGCGAATTTTATCCATGTCTTCTGGTGTAATAACTTTAATGTTATTTTCTTTGGCCCAGGATACACAACCCTTAAGCGCCGTATTAAGGAATATCCGAGGAACTTTGACTAATTTTGCACAAGCCTCGTCAGTAAATTTAACATCAGGATCAATACGATCGGCAGCGTAACGAACGGACATAATCGATACTTCCCGCATTGGCAAAGGTTCGCGATGAGGACGTTTAAAACCAGTGTACCAAAAACTGCTTGAATCGCGATATCCATAGTCAACTGGCACATGCGGAAAAACATTGGCTTTAACACCATTTATAATCGCGAGATGATATTTGTCTTTCATTAAAATCTTGTCAATTCGCAAAATGAAATGCGCACCAAAAGGACTCGTGATGCCATTAAAGTCATGATAAGGAGGCGGATAGCCATCTAAAAGACCGGGCTGATCCTTATCCGCGCCATCAAGTTCCTTCATCCATGTACATTCAAAAACTTGAAAACTTTCGGCAACCACTTTTGGAAATATTTCTTCAGGATGTTCCTGACTCATCAGTCCATCTTCCAAAGTAAACTTGCAATCTTTCATTTTTTCCTGCGGTGTGTCTCCTGGCCAGCCTAAGCGCACCGCTTCTTTGAACATCTTCTTATTATCAGGAATAAAGTTCAAAGTACACTTGCCACGAGCTAATAAATGCTGGGCGGTATTTGAAGAATTACGGCAGCAAAGCAACATCGCATAATAATCCTTACCAGCGACATAATAAGGCTGGACTAGTGAATACGAACCAAGGCTCGTCATACCATCTTCTGTTAAGGTCCCCACTAAAATAGTAGGCATTGGAAAAAAGGCTGAGGTTTGATAGAAGTTATCGACAATGCGTAAGTTTTTAAAACTACTCATAATCTCCTCCGATTAGTGATGGCAAGGACTTTACCATCGATTAACAGCGTGTTCAATAAACCCTAAAACGTCTTTAAACTTCTTTCGTCCGTATGGCGTTTCAATTTCACCTGAGAAATAGCCATAAACTTGATGGCAATGAGTGTCAATAACGACATACTTGTTTTCCGTGTAGTTATCAAAAGTCGGGACGAAGGTAAACTCTAGTTTGCCGTCTTGATCGATAACATGCCAAGGCGCCATATAATCATTCTTATCTCGCATAACTTCAAGGACGCCTATTTTATAAGCTTTCTTATCGTAAAAGTACATGTTTTCGGTGGCGTTACTTAGATCGCCAAATCCCCAACCGATATTTAGACCAAAAGGCACGCCGTCTAAATGCGTGGAGACACTGCCCCAAAACCATTCGTGCTTATATGGCCAAACGCCTCGACCCCAATCTAATAAACCTGTCGCGCCATCAAAATCAACACTTGTCTCACCAAAGGTGACGTGACCATGAGCCTCATAATAATTTTCTTTATAATTTAGGTAGAACTGGTGTTTCTTGGCAAAGGGTGTGGCAATGACCATCTTGTCATTAGTGACATCATTCTTAACTCGTAACAAGATATCAATATTCTTATACTCTTTGTTCGAACCCTTAAAAGATAAAATTCGTTCTTCCTCGCACACTTGAAAAGACATCATAAAATCATGGTATTTAAACTCGCAATAACTTTTTTGTTCCGGATCAGTATCGAGTTCAGGGACGAAGAACCAAAGAAGAACGCTCGTGGTATCCTTCTTACCCGTTTTAAGATTAATCAAAGTGGCCGTTACCGAAGAAGCGTAACTAAGATGTCCGATCGTCATTTGGATGACATAGTCACCCTTCATAAACTGATAGAAGTTCCACTCCTTGAGTTTAAAAGGAAAAGAGCGAGCTTTGTCACGATTATAAACAAAGTTTATCTTTGTGGCGTATCCCGGTTCGTTTAATTGACCGCGATGATTAAGCAACAGGGTTTTCTTGGCTATCTCTTTTTGATTCATTGTTTTCTAATAGTTCTTTTTCTTTTTCGGCTTTCATTCGTTTATTATATGTCAACCACGCGAAGACTAAAGGCCCAACGGTGGCTAAAACGAGAAGTCCAGCGAACAGGAATAAGTTTTCCTGGGGAATATCAATCGGATTACCGTACAAATCAAGTCGTTCCATATGATTGGTATTTTTAATAATTAGATTACCAATTAAGGTTCCAATTAGCATCGGCACTAAAGTGAAGAATAAGGAACGAATGCCTTCGAATTGACCACGGTTTTCTTCTGGAAACAAACCACGAACCCAAATCATGCAAGTTTGAGTAATTAAGACATATCCGACACCGACAAGGAAGACGGCTAGAATTAAAGGAATATTTTTTAAGGCGAGGAAAGAAGAGGAATCAACGCTTTCGGGTCCCTTAATAAAGAAGTATAAAATTAATAAGCCCAAAGCGTTGACGACCACCGCCATCAAAGCCACGAATGGTATTTTGTTTTTATTAATTAGTTTGGCAAAAGGAATTGTAACTAAAACTGCAAGTAACAAGGCAATACCTTGAATTAGACCCATGTCACCCGCGGTAAAGCCAATATCATAAATTAGCCAGTTGCCCATATGGACGAAATAGAAATTAAAAGGAATAAAGAAGAAACAGGCAACAAGGTTGGCAAGTAACATTTCTTTGTTATTCGGATTGCCGCGTAATTTTTTAAAATTAAAGACATCAAAAAATTGTTTAAAGTACGACCCTTCTTTATTAGGTTTGGTTGTCGGTGCATCTTTCATTAAGAAGATTGAGGCGACAGCAATTAGAATAACGGCAATACCTAAAGCCCAGAACAATAATTGATAATTATCTTGGCTAGGATCATAGTTAGCGGTCCCGACGGTCGGATTACCAATGTTGACTAAGGCTCCGCCTAGAACTGTACCCACGACCGTACCAATAACTGGTAAAGCCGCTAAAGCCGCTCCAACTTGACCTTTGTTTTTAGGGGTTGTGTAATCATTAACCCACGTATTATAACCAGCGTCAAAAGCCATCGAGCCAAAGAAACTCATAATCGCATCGGTAAAGACAACGAGAAAGCCCGATAAAGCTACTAAGGCTCCGATATTTGAACTCTTAGCAAATTCTGTCGTACCAAAAAGAATTGTCGAAACGCCCCAAAGCATGTAGCCAATCGACACGAATCTTTTGCGCTTGCCTAACCGATCGGATAAAGTGCCAAAGATAAATGTCGATAAGGTTGTGACTGTCGCACTGACAATAACCATCCAAGTAACAACACTGACGTCACCGCCGATTTTAGCGTAGACAAAGGTGTTGAACCATTGGTTTTCCATGTTCCAGCACAAGTGCCCGGCCAAACCCATGGCCATGATAATAAACCAAAAACGAAAACTGCCTAGTCCGTGATACTTCTTTTCTTTCTTCGGTTCGGTTGGTTTCATAAATGCCTCCTATGCATCCTTGATGGAATCCGCCATCGTTCCAGCCTTACGCCATAGGCGTTCAGCTTTCTTTTTCCAAGTCAAATAATCATTTGGGTTATCTGGAAATTTCTTGTAGTGCTTTTCTAGTTTACGCCCACAGCTTGATGAAGACATCAAAGCCCGTAAAGCCTTAAGCGAAAACTCGCCACTAAACAAACCCTGAAGGAGTTTGCCCGTCACACTACCTTTAACTTCTTCGTCATCAGATTTGAAGACGATACTTTCCTTGAACATATAGTCGTTATCTTCTTTGGACATATCCACTGCCCCAATTAAGGTTGCGCGTAAATTAGCAAACTCTGCGCCTTCACCTCTTTGATACAAAGTATTAATCTTCCAAAGAGCTTCTTTCGTCGGATACTTTCCGTCTTTTAAGGCATCAGCGACAATCTCCGCAGCTGGTGTCGCTTGCACCCACGCTGAGGTGATGCCTTCGCCATTCATTGGCTTAGTTAAACAAGCGGCATCGCCAATGACTAAAAAACCATCCGTTACAAAACTAAATGGGGGGCGCCGATATGGTGTACAACCCATTTCTTCGTATTGGAGTTTATATTGGGGTAAACGAATATTGTTTTCAAATTTAGCCATACACTTACGAGCGTAATCATATGATAGATTAGCCCCAACACCGACAATCGCCCCATTTTTAGAATGCTGTGGAGCAATCCAGCCTTTGTAATAAGGCCAACTCGTACTATATTCAATTTTGTCCTCAGGGTTAAGTAGTTCAACATACTTAAGTAAAACGTAAAACTTGTCTTTCGGTCCAATTTCAAAGTTTTCGATATATGGATCGTTGATAATGCGACGGACAACGGAAGGAATACCCGAGGCATCCACGACTAAACGGGCTTTAATTTCTTGACCGTCTTTGGTGACGATGCCATTAATTCGTTTATCATTATATAAAAGTGAAGCAAAAGTGGTTTCAAAGCTAAAAGTCACACCACTTGCTAAAGCTTTATCGCGAAGACGTTTGATAAACAAAGGCAAGTGCATAACAGTAACTTCTAATAAACTTTTCTTTAAATGGTTATCTAATGCCGACTTGGAATAAACAAGATTAAAATTGCGGACGAATTCAGGATCGCCTTCTTGTGATTGTTCAAGACCATAGTCTTTAAATGAGGCTGTGGTGAAATGGAAAATATCTAACCGTTGCGAAAGATTTTCTTCTTTATCCTTATCAATGACAAGAACCTTTAAACCTTTTTTGGCGAGAAGGTAAGAAAAATATGTGCCCGCGGTGCAGGCTCCAACGATTACAACATCGTAGTCGGCCATATTGTCGCCCCCTAATTATAAAATAGATTCTGTTATTATTTTATTCTTAAACAGGGTTGAATCATAGACCGAAATATTTCTTAATATGTGAGGCTTTTTACTGGATATCACATATTATGTTCCACACTGATAGCAAATTTAACTATTAAGAGTAAGAACTTATAATTGTTCTTCTAAACGTTTTTGTTCTCTTTTCTGAATAATCGAAAAGATAAAGAGGAAGGCGACTGCTGCCAATTCCATGACAAGAGAATAAATGACGATAATTAATAGTGAGTAGCCATATACTATTCCAATCAAAGTTGAACCTAAAAACCAAGCCAACCCAAAGACCGAATAAAAGATTCCGTAAGCTGTGGCTCTTTTCTCTTTTGAAACAACTGAAGAGATAACAGCCTTAAGAATGGATTCTTGAGCCCCCATGCCAATGCCCCATAAGATAACACCGACAATTACCGCCCATAGCCCATTAAAAAGAAAGAAGACGGGTACAGAAAAAGCAGCAATAAAAGTGCTGATTTGTAGAGCTTTAACGCCAAATTTATCGAATAAATGGCCAAAGAGTAAAGCCGCTAATGCATCAACACCCATGGCCAAGGAATAAAGTAAAGGGATATAAGAAACAGCAATCACACCTGTTGACTCCATATGAAAAGCCATTAAAGGATAATCAATAAAGCCTAAGGCTAAAAAGCTAATAGCGACCATGTACCAAACAAACGACTTATTGCCTTTAAAGCCTTTAAACACGGTGCGTGTTTCAAAGCGTTCAGGGTTTGGATACTTTCGCCAGGAGATAATCAAAATTACTAATGTGGCAATTGCAAAAATACCTAGAAATCCAAAGACCATCTGATAACCTTGTAGTTCATTACCTTGATTAAGGGATAAAACCGCAAAAGCAAAAAGAGGTCCTAAGAAGGCCCCAATTTGATCGAGTACTTCTTGAATAGCAAAGGCCTTACCGGCCCCGAGATGTGGCGTCGTAAATGATGTCAAAGCACTTTTGGCGGGAGCGCGAATGGCTTTGCCGACTCGCTCCAAAAGAATTAAAACAATTGCAACTTGCCAAATAGAGGCGTTGGTAAACATCAAAAGGGGAATGGCGAGTAAATTAATGGCATAGCCAAGAAACATCATGAGCCAATATTTTTGACTCCTATCAGCGATAACACCCGTAACAATTCTTAAGGCCTGGCCGATAAATTCTCCTAAGCCGGAAGTGAACGAAACAACGAAGGCTGAGGCACCAATCAAGCCCAGAAAAGGCCCGTAAATACTGCGCGCCCCTTCGTGAGTAAAGTCTGATAACAAACTAATAACGCCAAGCAAGACGAGAAAGAGAATGGCCTGTTTTTTGATGTTACTTGTCATAATTATTCCTTAAATATTTGTAAATACATTTTATGACTACCCAAGACTTAAAAGATAAAAAAACACTCTTTTATCAACAAATGATTATTCAGCAAGAGTGCTAAGTAAATTAGTAATGAATACCTTGTTTTAAAAAGGTGCCGTCATCTAAGTCTTGAAAGGCTTTATATAGTTCATCGCGGGTGTTCATAACGATTGGTCCGCCCCAGGCAACTGGTTCATTTAAGGCCACGGAACTAACAAACAAAATTTGGGCTTTTTCTAAATTGGTTTTAATACTGACGATATCACCATCGCCTAGTTTAACAGCCGTTTTCTCATCAATCGTTTGCCCATCGACAATAATGCTACCAACAAGAGTAAAAAGCATGACTGAACGATTATTATCTGTTTGAATTGTCACCTCTGATTTCGGATTGAGATGAATATCATAATAATCTAAAGGCTGGTATTTACTTTGATAGCCAACGTGATTCAGGTAAGAACCCGCTAAAAGACGAAGCTTACCATGTTCCAAAGGAATCTCTTTAATTTCCGAGGCTTTGATCGCTAAATATGAAGGGGCGACCATTTTATCTTTTGAGGCTAAATTGAGCCATAACTGCACACCTAACATGCGAGGCGAGGCTGGAAGTTTTTCTTCGTGCATAATTCCAGAACCAGCCGTCATCCACTGCACTTCTCCATCCGTAATGGCATCTTCGTTGCCAATACTATCTTTATGAATCATGTGACCATGGTAAATGTACGATATCGTTTCGATTCCCCGATGAGGGTGTAAAGGAAACCCAGCGATATAATCGCGAGGATTTTTACTATCAAAAGAATCAAGCATCAAAATCGGATCGAAATCGCTGACAGTGTCGCGCGATAAAACGCGAACAAGGTTAACGCCCGCTCCATCAGTGGTCCGATAACCAGTGACTTTTTTTAATACTTTTCTTTCCATAAATAGATTATTGCGCTTTAACAGCACTCATCCCAGGGTTAGGAGTTTTGATAACGAAAACGGAAAAGACACTATTTTGATTCGCGAACAAAGCATGAGGAATTTGCATCGGACTAAAGACGATATCTCCGACACCCACTACTTGCGATTCTTCGCCAATAACAACTGTGCCTTTGCCTTCAACGACTTGAAAATGAACATTGACAGGGGTTTTGTGAGCCGGAACTTTTTCTCCTGGTTCCAAAACTAAATTCGTTATATTGATTTCAGGAATGCTAACAACTGGTCGAGCTTTAACTCCCCAACCGCTGATTTTAAATGGTATATCTTGATATTTGATGACTTGCATAATGATTTCTCCTTTATTGTGGATTAATTATACGTTAGGTCAACAAATCATGCACGCGTAACGATAATTAGGTGCGAGCGTTTTTATATTTTTGCTTATCGACATACATGTCATCATCAGCTTTTTTCAGTTCATCAAAAATGTTCGTTGTTTCATGAGTTAATAAATAAGAACCGAAGGAAAGAGACAACGGGCACTCGCCATTACATGTTTTTTTAATATCGGCAATAACATTATCCTTAATGCTTGCTAATTCAGTCTCACTGCTTTTTTCAACGAGGGCCACAAATTCATCTCCACCCATCCGAAAAACACAATCACCTCGCGGAATATTTCGTAATATAATTTGACCGGCCATTTTTAAAATCTCATCACCTTTGATATGGCCAAAGGAGTCATTGATACCTTTTAAATTGTTTAAGTCAATGGCGATAATGCCTAAAGGCAAATGGCGGGCGTCAGTAATTTCAGCCAAAATGTTATCCAGATAACGACGATTGTATAAATTCGTTAACTGATCATGATGAAGTAGATATTGAATTTGCTTTTGCTTTTCAACTTCCTCAGTAATATCGCGAGCCGAAGCATATAACAAATTTTGATAAGGCTTCGTTTTCCATTCCAAATAGCGATAGCTGCCATCAAAGCAACGATAACGATTGACAAACGAGGTTAAGGACTGACCAGAGTCGAGGATTTTATTCATTTCATTTTCAGTGCGCAATAAATCATCAGGATGGACAAAACTCATCAATGGTTTAGATTTTAAATAATCGATTGAAAAGCCTAAAACTGCTTCCCAAGCTTTATTAAGCATATAAAAATATCCATTACGATCCGCAATACAAAGCAGGTCTAGACTAACAGTAAAAAATCTTTCCAGTTCTTCTTTTTGTCGCGTTAGTTCTTGAGTCGCAGACAACAGTTTGGTGATATCTCTAGCAATCCCTGCATAACCGACAACAACACCGTTTTCGCGAATCGGTGAAGCGCTAGTTTCATAGTAACGCCATGTCCCGTCGATGTGTTGAAGACGGTAAGCACTAACTTCTTGTGTCGTTTCTGTTTCTCTAATAATTTCAAAAAAACTATTAATCCGCGGTAAGTCTTCCGGATGAACAAAAGGTCGGAACGATTTCCCTAAGGTCGAACTAACATCCTGGCCCAAAAGTTTATTCCAAGCCCTAGACAAATATGTAAAAGATCCATCAAGGGCAATACGATAAATGATATCTTTAGAATTTTCGACAATCTGACTTAGGTTTTGCTCGTTTTTTTCGGAAAGTAATTGGTTTTCTTTTCTCTTGTTAATATTAATGTGCGTACCAGCAGCAATTAATGGTTTTCCTTCCCTTGACCACTCAACAACTTTACCGCTATCAAGAATCCACACCCAATGTCCTTCTTTGTGACGCATTCTAATTTCAACTGAATAAAATTCAGACTTCTTATCGAAGAGGTCATGTAAAGCTGCATTTGATACTTTTAAATCATCAGGATGTGTCAGACGTTCCCATGTTTTAATATTAACTGGTTTCAGTTCTTCAAGTGTATAGCCAATCATCTCCGCCCACCGCTCATTTACTTCGACTTCATTGCTCGACAAATCCCAAGCCCAACTAGCGGCTCGTGTAGCTTCAACCAACAGTGAAGAATGAATGGCTTGATCAATAATTTTTTTAAGCATATGTTCGAGTATTTTGTAAATAATTGGAAAAATGATAGCAAATACTATTAATATTTAATAGCATTACGCCCTGATCTTTTTGCTTCATAAAGCAAATCGTCAACGCGCTTAATAACTTCGTCAATTGTTTCTCGAGTTTGGTATTCAACCACACCCATGCTAACAGTTAGTTTTTTAATAATTGGAAACTTCTCTTTAGCGATTGCTGTATGTAGACGTGTCGCTAGTTCAATGGCTCCTTGCAGGTTGGTATCTGGCAAAAGGAGAAAAAATTCTTCGCCCCCATAGCGGTACAAATCATCTTTAGCGCGTTTATCAGCGGTTATCAGCTTAACAAGACGCACCAAAGTATCATCCCCTACTTGATGACCATGATTGTCATTGACCTTTTTAAAAAGGTCGACATCAAGCATAACTAATGAAAACGGCGCACTATTTTTAATTTTGTTATTAATGTGGCTATCAAGGTGTTTAAAAAGCATGCGTCGGTTATAAATTTCAGTTAAACCATCGTGTTCGGCCAAATAAACAAGGCGTTGCTCGACCTTCTTTGCTTCGGTAATATCAAAGACAATACCGTGAAGAATTAAAGGAAGACCATTTTCGTCTCTTTTAACAACCGTTCCTCGATCGTAATACCAAACGTAGTGACCTTCCTTATGACGAATACGATATTCAACCTCATAGGCTGGTGTTTGACCGCGAAGATGACTACGCATGTTATCCATTACCCGATCGTAATCATCTGGATGCAATTTTTGCGTAAAGAATTCAAAACCAATCTCGCCAATTTCTTGTGGATCATAACCTAAATTGAGCGTTTTCTTGTCATTGAAGAGAACTTTATTTAAATCGTAATACCAAAACCACTGGCCAAGATTGCCAGCCCATTTAAACTCATTTAAAAATATATTATTACTAGCCGCGAGTGATTGTTTTAGTTCTTCGTTATAATTTTCAATTTCTTCTATGTGTTTAACTAACTTTTCTTTTGGCCAAGAACCGTATTTGTTATCCATTTTTATTTTCCTTGTGCAAGTTAATTATGCCATAATTTTCTTTACAGATGACAATTATTGTCAAGAAAATACACCCATAATTCGATTCATTAATTATTTGGTTATGGAGACTAAACCGTTACAAATGTATCAAAAATGCCAAAAAATCATCAAAAATGGCGATTTTTAGGCTTTTTAACAAAAAATAGTAGGCTAACGCATTATAAATTAGTGTTATTATATAAAAGTCATGCGACATTTGTAAAAAACAATATGGATTTTTTTGGAAACTTAGTAATTAACGCTCTTTGTGCAACGATTCTTATCGTTATCTTTTTTGCGAACATGAGAAGCTGTAAAGGCGGGGCAATTGGATGCCATATTTTCCGCTTGATTATCTTCACCGGAATTATGATGTTTTTCATCGACACACTTGGACGCTTAGATGGAGCTTCTAACGTCAGTGTTCCCATCGCTAATCAAATTGGTAATTTTCTTTTATTTGCTTTGAATCCGATGGTGCCTATTTTGTGGCTAGCCTATGTTGTCTATCAAGTATATGGCAAGGTTACACACCTTAAAAAAATAGCTCTTTATGGCGCGATTTATATGTTTGTCCATATCGTCATTGTCATCATTAATCTCTTTTTTGGTTATTACTACACGATTGATGTTAATAATGTTTATACCCGTGGGGCTTATTACGCTGTATCAATTTTATTTTCCCTCGCGCCCCTATTCGTGGCTTTTACCCTGACAATTACCAATCGTAATCAAATTGATTATCGAAAATATAATGCCTTTGTCTTCTTTCCTCTTTCCCCAGTCATCGGCACAATCCTGTCCTTCTTTACTTATGGTTACTCAATTGTTTTGCCATCGATGATGATTGCTTATGTTCTCGTCTTTAATAATATTCAAAACGATTCAATGCGGGTTGATTATTTGACGGGGGTATTTAATCGCCGCCATCTCGAAGATTACTTAAGAAAGAAAATCAGCGAAAATAATCCTTGGCTCGCAGGAATCATGCTCGATATTGATAACTACAAAGCTATTAATGATATCCATGGACATCTCGTTGGCGATCGGGCTTTAATCGACTTCGCTAATATCCTCCAAAGATCAATTCGTAATAATGACATTGTCGCGCGTTACGGCGGCGATGAATTCGTGATTATTCTTGAAGCCAAGAACGAAAAAATCCTTAAGGATGTCTACGAAAATATAATCGCAAATATTATCGAGTTTAATCAACGCGAAATTTATCCATTCAAGATGACTGCCAGTATGGGCAAGGCCATATATGTTCCGGAAGAGAAAAAGACAATGGAACAATTCATCAATCAGCTTGATAATTTAATGTACGAAGACAAGAAAAAGAATCGTTCCCAAATCGACTAATTTAAAATGAATACCCTTTCCGCATCATTGCGGTGGCTACAAAGTGGCATTTTTTTGATCGGTAAAAAATAAATAGTGGATATTGTTTTATCTAGCGAAACATTGGAAGAATATTATTGCAATAGGATATGTTTTTATTTATGCAATTTATTCTTTAATCTATAATATTTGTCGATACTAATTCCTAGTTGATTAGCAGCCTCTTTCGGTGTAAGCTTCTTCCTTTCAACGTAAGACAAAACATCAAAAAACGCAATTTCATCGACTTGAATTGGTTTTCTACCTTTGTATTTTCCGGCCTTCTTGGCTCTGCTGATTCCTTGGGCCTGGGATTCTTTTCTTAAACGAGATGATCGTGAATAAAAATTAATGAATATATCATGAAAAATTTTCCGATTTTCGTCATTGATTTTATGACCATTAATAACAATATCATTTCCAAAACAGATATTGATTAGAATGTCTTTCATGAGTGCCGTGTTAGTTTTGTTGCCGAAGTAATTATCAAAGGAGATGGTTTCTTTTTCTTTATAAGGCAAGACAAACAGTTTATCTCCTGAATATTGATCTTTGGCTCTAATTAAGTATTCGATGGGATCCAAATACTCTAGCCCTACTTGTGAAAGTAATTCGTAAAAATCTTCTCTCTTTTCAGATGGAACTCTTTCGCTAATAAAAGTTGGGATTCGATTATCTCTGATGTATTTTTTTTCTTTTAAATCCAAATTTAAACCAGGAATACCCTGAAAATAATTAGTGTTTAATAAATCAGTTATGTAATAGTTTGGTTCAAAAACGTATTGAAAGGATTCATCTTCATTAAAAACATATGTTAAATTGCACACTGCATAAATAAAATCGCATGGACCTTTTATACAAATTCTGCCTTTCGATATGAGTGTTTTCATAGAACCTTTCCTGTTAATTTTTCATAAGAATATTTAATAATTTTGTCGTATCTATGTTTAATCATCGTTTTATAAAATTCCTTGTGAGAATCGCTAATTATTTGAATGTCATCAATAAGGTCATAAATCTTTTTCATATCGATCAACGGGCATATTTTTAGTAAAGCTTTGTTAATCTCCTCAAATTCTAACGACGATATAACTTCAAAATAAGAGCTCTTTTTTCCGTGCAATTTAATTTGTGAGGTAGGAAATTTATAAACCCTCAGATTGATTTGCTCTTGGTCTTTAACTAATGTTTCCATTTCGTCCTCATTGGTCATATTAGGAAACAAACAAGATCCATTATCAAAAACAGGTGCCAAGTAATATTTATTGTCTTTTTTTAAAAAGCCCCAGTTTCCACCGTGACGGTCAAAATTTCCAAGCAAAGCATCGACTATAAAAATTTCAAAAAAAGAAGAAATTGTTTCTTCGACATTCGTCATTTTTTTGTTTGAGGCAAGTAGCGACATTATATCTTCATAACTATATTGATATTGTTCTTTGTCTTCCTCAATCGTAGACTCTCCAACATCATTAAAAGGAACAAACTGGTAATTGTTAATAACAAAATCCTTACACGCAACTACCTTTTCTCCTTTATATTCTCCTAAATATGTTTCTTGACAGTCGAAACCCAACATTTGATAAATATGGCTACCCAAATATTCAGAAATGGTATTATATCGCACACTAAAAGGGGTCTTTTTTTGAAATTTAAGCATATAAGGAAAGCCAGAAATGATTATTCCTAACTTTTTCTCTGAACCGCCGTATGCTTTTCCGCTTAATTCATAATTTGTGAAATCAAAATATAACATTTTCCAAACCTTATCTATAGTATATGGGGCTCATAGTATTATTGCAATAGGGTATGTTTTAATTTTTGCGATATTCCCTCAATTTATATCGTTCAGATTGCGAATATCGAATTTAATACGGGGCTTAAGTCAAAATAGTTATATGACAATCTCAATGTAACAAATCCATAAACAATTAATTACTGGTAGGGAAAACGCTCATTATGGTGCAATGATATTTTCATCTAACAAGTTTATCCGCCTAATATTATGCTTTTGTATCTTTTAGAACCAAGCTAACAATTGTTTCTACGTAGGCAGATACAAATGACAGGTTTGCTAAATTAACATTAAAGTTAGTTAAATAACGTGTTAAAAATCGCAATTCGTTTGTTTCTTTATCAATAGCTGGAACAAATGGCTTTCCTTACTTTCCTTTCCAAAAGCAACTTTTTCCATTATTCGTGCCACCTTTTTCAATTAAGCCCTCTTTTAGTAATCTAGATAATTCTAATTCAATCGTGTTATAAGAAATATCTGGCCAGAAATTATGAATGTCTTCTTTCGCAATTTTTCCTAAAGTTTGTTTAATCGTTTCTTCAATTCTTTCGGCGATTATTAAAATTTTTTGTTATATATAACATTGATATCAATGATTACTTCGATAAACACGACTTTTGTTATTACTTCCACCTACAACCACCTTTTTTGTGGTTTTCTTCACGAGTTAAAATCACATTATCCGACTATTCTGTTATTATTTGTTCAGTATTTTACAATTCGATAATTTCTCTTAATTTTGTATTAAGAAGGATGTAATCCACTTTGTCTAAATCTGTGACATCAACATCAATAACTGGACCATTTGAGGCAAAAGTACTAAATCCTCTCTCTTTGATGTCTTTAAGATATTGTTGATAAGTCTTTCTTGTTGGATCGTCTTTCTTGCTACCGGGTTTTTCTGGATAGCGATCATTAACGACATGACCGCGATGCCTATCGGTATGCAAATCTCGATTCGTAAATCTTTCGTAGATGGTTTTTGGCTCACCCGTTAGTCTTACAGTAATCGCTGTGTAATGATATTTATCTAATAAGATATCCAAATGTTCAGTTAATGCGTTTTCAAAATTATTATCTAAGATAAACATTTTGTTATGTTTCATTAATTCTTCTGCCGCAGAATACATCAGTTCTGTTGCGGCAATTCCTAAGCGAACTTTCTCTTCTCTACTATTAAATCCAAGTATATCAAAAAGAACTTCTTTGAATTCATCCTTAGAATAGATTGGAAGATCAAATTCTTGAGATATCTTATTCGCAAATGTGGATTTTCCACTTCCTGGCATGCCGGTTATCAATATGCAAAACATAATAATTATTTTTATATTATAAAGCAGAATCTTGCTTTGTTGAAATGCCTTTGTGAAATTTCAAAAATGCACATATGTTAGTGATTTAAACTAGGGGTTATCAAGAAATGTTGTTCAATGTGTTTGACTGGAATAGTTTTTTGAAGTTTACCAGACATTAGATCTACTCAAGGGCGGGTAACGACGAGATCATCTTTTTCATTGATGAAAAGTGGTCGGCAAAAACATTTTCCTTGCCATTTTGATGACTCCTCTACATTCACTGAGCAAGTCCTAAAAGCCCCCATGTATAACTTTTTTATTTTTGGGTTTTGTTAATTAGTTTTTCTCGACTGTTACTCGAGCCTCGGTCGCGCTGACATAGTCAAAATTGATAGTGTAAGGGAAAGCCGTCCCATCATTCATCGCCATCGCATTGCTTGATTTTTTCAGAAAGAAATTGTTGTAGGCACTAAAAGTGAAAGTATCGCCGGTCATAAATAAATCATCTTGGTTCAAACTATGTCGCTTACTACTAAGATCGCTACCAAAGGTATCTTCTCCGCCTTCTTGAATGAGAGTAAGAAGTTTGAAATTATCAAACCCGGGGACTGACATATAGGCTGAAGCGTCATATGAGTTGTTCGCTCCGATAACATGGTAGTTATAATCGCTGCTCTTTACATTATCAACGATTGAACCGCCTTCACCGGCACTATATTCTCCGCCACCGCTATTGTAACCATAGACTCTGGCATCGACGTGATAAAGCCTAATTCCACCTTGAGCAAGATTGCCCCAATTTCTCCAGTCTTTAACGTTATTGCCAACTCGCGCGAATAGTTCAATGAGAATGTATTCGTCAAAAGCCGAGCCATTCCACGTTCCAGGAGTCGGAATTAAAAGACAATCGCCCGTCGCTGAGGCTGGTCGCAACGTGACGGTCGTGCTATTATGTGAACCATCGACGACGATTGGCTTTGTCCAACCAACCGATAGTTTCGAAAAACTATTCCAGTCAAAAACGTTGTGCGATTGCATATCGGCGCCACCGACATAGTTGCGAACGCTTTGTCCGTCGTCTGAATAATCATAATAATCTTGAAGACCAAAAATGTGGCCTTGCTCGTGAATCGAGGTAATCGCACTATTGAGATGGTTAATCGCTGAGATTGAGTAAACATTCGCTACTGGTTGAGCAGGCGTGCCGCTCGTGTTACCAGTTTCATACATATGCGGCCAAAGAGGAGTAGCCCAATTAGTCGCATTGTAATTGGTGACTAAATGGACCGAATCTAGACATCCGTCTCCGTTCGTATCATATTCGCTCCAATCTTGGTTTGGATAATAATCTTCTATCCATGACACCGCTCGAGCGATGAGCGAAAATAACTTTCCATAAGTGGTGTCATTATCGATTGCACTCATTGTCAGAGCAGAACTGTTTTCGACATATACATCGCTCACCATTCCAGCAATGTTCAATTGACCAAAAGAGGCTGTGTAGAAATAGTTTTTTAAAGACGCTACGCTAGAGGTCGATTCGCCAAAATAATATCTAAAGATATTATCAAGTTTAGTGCTCGTCCAGTTCGAATAACTGCTCGCGCTTCCTGGTTGAAGTTCAATCGGTATGACAAGCATCTTTTGACTTCCTAAGGCTGGAGCGTAGTTAGTTTGGATATCCTCGCTTAAATAAGCGAGTTCATCAGGGACGTAAGCTCCACTTTTCACTTCGATAGTATAAGAAACACTGGTGGCAGTTTTATATTTGAGATTGATCGAGTATGTTCCGACTTTGTCGAATGCTTCATCGATTGAAAAACTTCCGCCATCTGGATCGATGAAACTTTCAAAAACAAAATCATCACTAAAAATATTTAGCGTCTGCTCAGTTTCTTGCTTTAATAAAGTTGCTTGAGCGTTTCCATACTTCCGATAAGTTTGTCCGATGAAATAGTCCGTATTGTCAGTGACCGCTAAAGTCTCCGCGGGGAGCGAAGAACTATCGCTTGTATTCGAGGTTTCATCGCTCACATTGAAGTTGCTATCACAACTCGCGAGGAGCAAAGCCCAAATTAAGAAGGTTCCGGATTTAATTAATTTTTTATTCATAATGCTAAATACACTCTTTTGTTATTATAACAAATAGAAAACCATCTTATGCATAAATAAGAAGTAGATCATGCTACTTCAGTTTTTGCATCAATAATTGAGATGTTCTTTGTCAAAGTCGTTATAACGTGTTTATTTGTATTTTCGAGCGGGCATCGCGTGATATGGGCCAATTTGTGTGTGTGTGTGGCTAAAAAACGGGCATCTCGCCGGTGATCGGACTGAATAAGTGACTTCGCGATTTTAATCAACTTTATTATTACTTTTTAAAGGAACAAAGCACATCTTCAATAATTTTTTGATGTTTTCTATATCTTTGTCTTCATAATATCGAACTAGTTTACTTTTAAATTCTTCAACTTTTTCATAGTTAATAACTAATAATCCAAGTCCGTTGGCAATTAAGAAATGATTTGCAAAAATAACAGCAGTGCGTTTATTGCCATCATTATAGATTTGGGTTTTCATAAAATATAAACATAATTCAATGGCGGTATCCACTTTATTATTTGAATTATCAAGAAGCTGATTTATATGTTTTTTCACATCCAATTCATGTGGAATAGGCGGGATATAGGGGGATCCCCCGATGGCGACAGGAACATTCCGGATTCTACCACCATCTTGATAAAACCCTTCGTTGACTATTTTTGCGATATAGGAAGCTAGATAATAATCTGACTTATAGGCGGCAACATCTTTATTCAAGATAAATTCCCAAGCGTGTTTCAAATTGAGAATCTTTTGAACATCTTCGGCTTTCATATTATTGACATTTCCGTTATCAATTATTGCTTCTGTGTCCGGAAATGTCGTTCCGACACCTTCTAAAATGGCTTGGTCATAAATAATTTGCTTCATATTGGCTCTGGCAAATTCAATGTTAAGAGCGACTTCGTCACTGATTTCGTTATCAATATATCCAAGCTGCGCCAATTCTTTATTGATTAATCTGATATCTTTTTTTAATTGTTTGGACTGAACATTGTTTCTCAGCAGTTGATTGTAAAGAGTGTCTGAAAACTCACCAACATAGGTTGACGTTATTTTGTTTATGACTCGTTTCCTTATATATAAGTATTGCTTACCGGAAATAGTTTTGATCTCTGGTGTTCCGTCATATGGTAAAAGATTAAGTCGAGCTTGAGATTCCCCACGTTTACTAAGTAATTCTTGAATTTTTGAAAACTTATCCATAACAGCTCCTTAGGGAACTTTGTGATTATATAATAACTGTTTTGTTCCCTAAATACAATGATAACAAAAGTAATTCATTTAAAGGTATGCTTATTAATTATTTGTTTTATATTGCATCAAGACCGCTGATTCCACATGCGAAGTAATCCACGTGGAATATAACTAAGCCTAACCTAGAGGCTATCAAAGAACCATGTGATTTTATAGAAAAGCAGCCATAGGCTCTACTATCTAAGCTATAAAATCTGGAGCAACTAATCCTAATTTATTAATAGAACTAAATGCTTCTTGAAGATTGTCATGAACTCTATCGACATCTCTAAAGTCCCATAAAACAATATCCAAGTTCTTAATGGTTTCGGACTCTTGTCTAATTTGTTCTAATTGCTTTTCATCAGAAACAGCAATCAATCTTTGAACTGCTTTATTATTCTCTGCCCTTTGTAAATTCAGAATAAGGCTATCAATAGATCCGTGACTTTGTACTTCAAAGACGTACATAATCATACCCATATTACCTATTTTTACTTTCCAAACAGCATCAACCTTGTCGCCTTTGCAGACCTTGACTTCTTTTTCTGCTTCAAATCCTAACCAGGTTCCAATCTCAACTATTTTGTCTATCATTTCATCGTGAATGGATTTAGATTTGACGGGTTGCTTTTCTTCAACTGGTGCGACAACCACTGGTGCAGCTTCTTCTTTAACGTTTGCTACTTCCCAAAGGAAATAATCAACGGATAAAAGATTTTCGACAAGTAAGCCATGCTTTTTCATGTCATCCCCTACTTCTTTAACAATGGAACAGATTCTTAAATAGTTTTTACCACTCCATTGATAATTATGGTGAGGAACATTATCTACTTCTAATGCATCAAGAGCTTTTACAACCTGGGCATTAGCGATTGCACATTCATCTGGATAGTAATAACTTAACAATTCACTCATATACGATGGGCCAAATTGCATAGCATTCTTCATAAATTTATCCCATCTGGTTTCAATTGATTCTTTGCCGAAAATAAAATCAGCAAGCTTCTTTTCAATTTCAGCTAATCCACCATTTGAATCCTTAATTCGATCAACGAGGTATTTTTTATTGCCGAAAGTTAAAGACGCCCATAGTTTACTAATGAACTCTTGGAATTCTTCATCGTTTAACTTAAGCAATTTTTCTTTTGTTATCTTTTGATAATAAGTTATTCTTTCAGCTCTCTCATTTTGAGCATCCTTTTCAGCTGTTTCAGAACCGGCAAAAGATTCCTTATATAGTTTTAAGTATTTTTCTAATTTGGTCTTATTCATGAGCGTTTACCTCTTTTAATAGTCTATCAAATTTATTTCTTCATTTCCTCCAAAGGAATGTGGTTTTCATTACAATACTTACAAATAGCTTCTTTATTTTCTGGTGAAACGTTAGATCCCAAAATAATTCTTTTGATTCTTGGTGCGAGAGTTCTGGTATTTGCATCTCCTAGAATTCGCCATTCATTTTGATATTCCCACTGCTTGTACTTAGTTATAAAAAGCCTAAGATATTGAGAAGTGTCTGGCTTTATTTGATGACTAGACATACCAAATATCATTTGTCCTATGAAATTAGCCACTATAGACATCACAATGTTTGTTTCTCTCTCATCTTGATAAATTACAGGAAACAGTATGCTTGGTGTCTTAAAATCGCTAAAATCATATTCAACGCAATATCCACTATTCTTACCAGCATAGTTCTCCCACATGTATTCATTATCGCTATCTTCACATAGTGAACAGATACCCATTTTCTGTCTTGCCTCATAGGCTCCAAGAACTAATGTTTTTATCTGTTCGTTGGTTCCGGGTTCATCAAGTTTCTCAGGAATATTAACTAAGTAATTAACAATAGGAGCCGTGTTAACACCAGGAACAAGTTCGTCTATCTCTGGTTGAATATCTAAAAGATGATTTGGTCTAACAGTACCGTTTCTATTCAAAACTTGACTAATCAACATCTGTATCTGTTCAAAGTTCTCCTTACTTGTATAAGGTCTGATAAGTTCCATTATTTGAAAAACGCACTGCCTCTTTAATCCGTCTCTTTCTAAGTCATACAAGTTTTGCATATTAAGGGATGTCATACATTCAGTAGGATCGTCCAACTTCTCAGCAGCACACAAGAAAAGATATTTGTTTTCCAACATGTCGAATGTGTGTTCATCAAACGGTCTATATTTGAAAAGAGACGCAGGCCCTTTGTAAGACGCATCTCTATTCATCAAAATATAATTAATGTAACTAAGCTTTTCGTCGTGATCCATAAATCATACTATTATGCTTTAATTTTCTTTTCCTTCCAGATTTCTAATAAAACCCAGTGCAAACAATCGTTTCTAAAATCAAAATCCGCTATCTTTGTAACAACAGAATAGACATTTGGATTATTTGTTAATACTTTATATACATTGCACTTATTATCCATACAGTTCATGAAAATGATTTTTTCAAACTCATCAAACGTTTGACAATATGCAAGAACATTTATGCAGAACGGATTGTTAAGTAAGAATTCCATAAATTCTTTAAAGATTGGCTCTGTTGGTGATAACCCTAGGTTTTCATTAAAAACTTTTACAGCTTCTTCAAGCGTGCTTGTTTCAGGTTTCTTCGATGTTGGTTTTCTGTTTGCGCCACTTGAACCAGTCATTTCTTTGCCATCACCATAAATAGGGTCTGATATTGACTCGTTTTTAGTAATACAAATGTTTGTGAACTTAACTAATTCACTTAAATCTTTTACCAAAAGAACATTAGTTCTTAATTTGATGCACGCTAAAAGATAGGAATAGAACACGTCTTTATCTCTTAATCTTCTATCGTTAAGTATTGTTTTTTGAATACAAATATCATACATACGGACATAGTTACGAATTACCCATAGTTTGTCTTTTTTATACTTTTGTTGTTCAATCGGATCCTTAGAGAATGCTTTAGCATCATTTTCAAATTTGATTCTTATTCTAGCCACAATTTGTGTTAAAGCTAAGTAGGCAGAGTCATCTTTTTTATAAGATGCAGATTGTAAATACACCGCACCAGCATGAATTTCTTCTTCCGTCGCAAGCCCTAATGCATCAAGATTTTTTTCAAGCTTGTAGATATCGTCAAAGTCATCTTTTCTGTAATATTTGGCATCAACATAGAAAGTATTAAAAGCATCCAAAATATCGTTGTATTCATTAACAAAATCCAAAACAAATGTTCGTTTTTCAGGATATTCAGGGCACACTCTATTTAATCTGGATAATGTCTGAACAGCCTTAACTCCTTTGAGTGGAGTATCAACAAGCATCATAGATAAATACTGTTCATCAAAACCAGTAGTATATTTATCTGCAACTACTAAGAATTTATATTCTTTATTCTTATGGAATACTTCTTCAAGCGGATCAGTCAAATTGTTAAAGTCATTCTCTTCGTATTTAACGCCTTTAATCTCTAAAACATCTGAATAAGCAATTAAAGCTTTATAAGATAGACCGTTGTCGGCAAAATATTTATTCAAGGCGATATAGTACTTTAAAGCAGCTTCTCTTCTTCCGGTTACAATCATAGCTTTCAAATTGCCATCTAAGTCATTAACACGAGAATGGAAGAACCCCATGAAAATATTGACTTTTTTCTCAATGATTTTTTCATCCAACAAAGTTGCTTCGGTAAGAGTTTTATTGGTTTTATCCAAATCAACTAATAGGTCTTGTTCTTTAATACATTGCGCTTTGCAATATAGAGAATAAGTGTTGTAATTCTTAAGAACATCTAGAATGAATCCTTCATCAATGGCTTGTTTCATCGTATATGAGAAGAAAGGCTTGTATTCTTTTCTTCCTTGTTCGTCCAAAACTGGTTGACCATTTTCATCCACGACAACATCGCCAAATATTTCTCTGGTTTCCTTTTTAGGCGTTGCTGTAAATGCTATGAAGGTGACGTTCTTTAATCTACCTTCAACTTTATCCATTCTGTCATTAATAAGATCTGCAATTTGCTCTGAGGTAAATTCTTTATCTTTTAGATAATCATTTAATGATTCCTTATCGTCTATCGAGAATGAAGTTTTAATATCGTTCATGTATTGACCGGATGTAGAGTCATGTCCTTCATCAATTAAAACAGCAAACTTTTTATTTTTTGTTGAAGAAATGCCGTCAACAGCATCAGGGAATTTTTGCATGTTAGCAACAATAATGCGGTCTCCAGAATTAATGGAGCTCTTTAATTTTGCTGAACTACTTGGTTTAACTACAAAGCCAGTTTGATGATCAATTTTATTCATTGCTTGATCCAGCTGTTTATTAATTACTAATCTGTTAGAAACAATAATCACACTGTCAAAAATAGGTTTATTGTTAGAGTCATTTAAGTAAGCAAGTTTATAAGCGGTCCATACAATCATAAATGTTTTGCCTGAACCAGCTGCAGCTGCTATCAAATAATTCTTTAAATCATCTTTTGTAAATCTATCTAAAACATCTTCAATTATATTGTTTGTACATTTAAATTGATGATAACGAGGAAAGATCATTGAATCTTTTTCACCAAAAATGAAGTTTTGAATAAGATTAGAAATGCCTTCCTTGGTCATTATTTCTTCCCAGAAGTATTCGACTGGATAATGTGGGTACTCAGTATCAGGATTTCCGGCACCACCATCATTGCCCTGGTTAAATGGCAAGAAATCAGCATCTTTTGACAGATTGGCGCACATCGATATATGAAGTCTGTCCATCGCAAATGAACATATGATGTGTCTGAAATAAGCAGATGTATGATCTCTATCATTCTTTAATTGGCCTTCAGCATCTTGATACGTTTGAGTGGTTCCGTTTTTTATTTCCACCGCAAAAAGATGAAGACCATTTACACCGATAGAAATATCAATACGATCACTGGTGCCTAGGTAATTCAATTCTTTCACGACAAAAAAGCGGTTCTTTTTGTAACGTTCAAATTCTTCAGGATTAATTGTGTTATTTGGTTTTGTGTAGAAAAGGAAAATTTGTTCTTTTGCACAACCAGCAGGTTGAATATAAACACCTTTAACTAACGCTTTAATGATTCCGTCTTTTGAAATTGCTTCATATATTAAACTCAGTAAGTCGCTTTCCGAACACTCTTTCAGCAATTTTTCAATTACTCTTGGTTGCGTTTCTTTGAGAAAATCAAAAAGAAGCTTCTTATCTATGGCATAAGTTGAAATATAATCGCCACCGACATTACCAAGTGAATTCTTTAATTTTTCAAAAACAATTCTTTTTTCAAATGACATCTCATTAGGCATTTTTTATTTCCTCCCGGTTATCGCTTCATCAATAAAAGATTTCTTATACTCTACTAGAGTAGCTATTTTCATATTTTTGACTTTAATTAAGTCATTGCAGGCATTTATTTTTTTGTCTAAGTATTTAACTATTTTTTCTTGTACATCAAGCGGAGGAAGCGGAAATTCAAATGAACTAAATTGTTCTTGATACAGATGTACAATGGTGCTTTGCCCACGCTGATTAAAGTTGTACCAATCCCAGAAAATTGAACTTGTCAAACAATAATAAAGAAATTTTGTTTTATACTTTTTCGTTATATTTCTGATTAACATAATTCCACTATTTAGAGAAGCTTTTCCAGGCATATTTGTCACAATAGCAAGCTTTCCTACCGTTCCGTCTTTAGTGATGAGTAAGTCTCCTTCTTGAACTTGAATTTGGTAAGCCTCATCGTAACGAGCCTGAGAAATGTGAACGCATGTCTTCCATTCAACTACGCCATCAATGAAATCTGTTCCAGTAATAAGGTATGGGCCCTCTTCTTTATATTCGGAAGCTGTTAGTCCCTGCCATCCAATTCTACCCTTTAAATAACAATGGTGTTTTATTTTTGCTAACGCCCAAGAAGAAGGTATGTTACCAATAAATCTGTTGTTAGATGCGGTAAGATTTAAACCATCAAGTCCTTTTTTACATGTTTCCGAAACAAGAGAATATGTGTAGCTATTTAGTTCACAAATACCGGTTTCCTCAGTATCAATTTCGCTATTGATTGATGATATTTTCTTATCAATTCTATTAGCTATTTTAATTTGTTGTTCATAACTAGGGACGCTAACTACAAATTCTCTTATCAATCCTATGG
>JAEWUY010000113.1 GCA_023396795.1 Bacillota bacterium
GGGTTTAAAGTCGGCACATACCTTTCGCCTTTTTTTGAAACCGTTAACGAAATGATAGCGGTGGATGATCAACACATTAGCGATATCGACTTATTACGATTATTTAATGATCAAGAGAGCAATTTTATTAAATACGATTTAACATCCTTCGAGATTCAAACTTATTTAGCCTTTGCCTATTTAAATGAGCAAAAGCCTGACTTAGCGATTATCGAAGTGGGCATGGGTGGATATTTAGACGCCACCAACATCTTTACGAATGTTTTAGCGATTATTACTAGTGTCTCTTTAGAGCACACTAATTACTTAGGCAAATCCGTCAGCGAAATCGCTAAATCTAAATCAGGAATTATTAAAGAACAAAAGCCCGTCTTAGTTGGACAACTCGAAGAAAGCGCCTTATATGCGATAAGAGAAACCGCCAAAGAAAATCGTTCACCGATATATATTGTTGATGATTATCATAACGACCATATCGAAGATGGTCTTGTCTTTGATTATCGTCCTTATCATGAACTAAAGCTTAATAGTAAAGCTAAATATCAAATCAAAAATGCCTGCTTAGCCATTGAAGCCACAAAAATCCTCGCTGAGATGTTTAAAGTCCATGAAGATGATATTCGTCAGGGCTTAGCCATTGCCCCGTTAGCGGCTCGTTATGAGCGGATTAACGATAATATTATTATCGATGGAGCTCATAACCCAGAAGCAATTGAAAATCTAATTAATACTATTCTAGAAACCGAGACAAAACCGGTTCATGTTCTCTTCGCAGCTTTTCGCGATAAGAATCATTCATCGATGCTGACCTTGTTAAGTAAAGATATGGCATCCATCACGTTAACGACCTTTGATCATAAGCGAGCGCGAACCCAAGATGAGTATTTCTTATTTCTTGAGGAATACCCATTTTACGAAGATTATCATTTAGCGATAAAAGAATTGCAGGAAAAATATCCAGAAGATATTATCTTAATCACTGGCTCTCTCGCCTTCGCGGGTGTGGTTAGAAAATACCTATTAGGTAAGTAGTATGAAACTAGATGCAGTCCAAAAAATAACCTTATCGGGCATCTTTATTGCTCTTGTCATTATTTTGACGCGCTTTTTAGCCATTCAATATATTCCCGTTATTCCCTTTGTTCGCATTTCTCTTGGTCCGGCTTTAATTATTTTTTCGTCGCTCTTACTTGGCCCTGTTTATGGTGGTATTATCGGCGGACTTAGTGACTTTCTTGGTATTTTGCTCGTCCCTAATCCCCAAGGCTTTATGGTTAACCCGTTTATTACTTTGGTCTACACCCTATTGGGTGTATTGCCATGGGTGACGTTATTTGTTATCAAAAAGATTAAAATGACCAAAAGCGCGCCTTTTATTTTCTTTGGTGCGATATTTTCAATCTGGTTATTTGTTTTATTCTTTTTAGTATTTAATGACAGCATTACCCTTTATGGGACACCTTATCTATTTAACGCATTAAGCAAGACTTTAATTATTGTTATTTCGTTTTTACTATCCGCCCTTTTAAGTGTTGCTATTTTCTTTACGAATCGCTTTATCGTATCCAAAAACATTGATGGCACTTTACTGGCGACCCCCTATCAAGTGGCCTTTGTCGCTTTAGTAACAGAAGTTTTATTAATGTTATTACTTGGATCGGTTGTCAAAGCTTATTTCTTTGGAGTTGATTTTATGTTTATCTTTTTTTCGCAAGCAGTGGTTCTGTTTATTAACATTCCCCTTAATACATTTGTGACATCCTATTTACTACAATTATCTAAAAAATTATATGTTATACACGAAGGGTCATAATCATGAAAAACGAAGATAAAAAAAGCGCCACAAACGAAGAAGCTCGCGAGGCGAAAGACCTCGAAATCGACGAATCACTACTTAGCGAGGAAGAAAAGGCTAATAACAGAGTAAAATTTCCAAAAGGAATGCTAATATTTATTATTGTCATTATTGTCTTGATTGTTGGCTTATCAATTACCGTCATGCTTCTTTAATAGTATTAATATCTAATTGGGGTTGTCCTTTTTTGGGGATAATTGTTATACTAAATAGGGTATTTTTATTTGACATTTAGGGGGAAAAATATGAAAAAGAAATCAAAATTTTTGCCAATATTTTTTACGACTTTGGCATTATCAATTGGCGTTGCTATTTCTAGTGGCGTTATTCGCAATTCTTATATAGCGGATCAAGCCAAAGCTAACGTTCAATCCGGATGGAGCCGCGTAACTGCTATTAGCGAGCTTACTGATGGTGGGACTTTTATCATTGGCTATGAAGCTACTGCTAATAGTGATGTCATTGTTCCTTTAAGAAGCGACGGAGCGGAAGCTACAACAAGTGCTAACGGTCTTCTTTATTCCGGAACAACGGCAGGCAGTGCAACAAACGGAACGATTAATATGTCTTCAATCGCCGACACGACTCCGTACGAGGTAACAATTACTGCAAGTACAACGACTGCTGGAGCAATTAATATTGCACTCGCTGATGGGAACTTTGTTGGAAATAGCGGTTCAAAAAATACCGCTAGATTATATGCTTCTGCGGTAGTTAACACTGACTATACTCCTACAATTGGAACTAACAACGTGGTAACTTTAACTAGTCCAACTAGTGTCAGTACAGCTTACACAACCCTACAATACAACACCGGTTCACCACGATTTGCGAATTATAATGGTGGTCAAAAAAATGTTGTGATTTATGAAAAGGGAGCAAGTGCTATTTTAGAAAGTCTTTCTGTTTCTGGAACACTTGTGAAGACTTCATATTATTTTGGCGAATCTTTTGATCCAGCAGGTCTTACAATTACCGCTAATTACGATGATAAAAGTAGTGAGGATGTTACGTTAGAATGTACCTTCTCACCTAATCCTTTAACAGCTGGCGTGACTTCAGTCACAGCCTCTTATACGGAAGGTGAAGTTACAAAAACTGTTAACATCGGTGGGTTTAGTGTTTCAACAAGAAGCGTTACATCTATTTCTGTTTTGACTAATCCAACAAAAACGTCATACACCATCGGTCAATCCTTTGATTCAGCAGGAATGAAAATTAGAGCCGTTTACAATGTCGGACCAACTAATGATGACTATGTCGCCTATACTTATGCGCCAACATCAGTGTTTGATAGTGTCGGTGAAAAGACCATTACAATTACTTCGACCGAGAATGCTAGTGCTGTGACAGCTTTAACTGTTAATGTTGTCGATTTTCCAGAAGGAACTTATAGCATTACCTCTGGAGCAACTAGTTATCAAGAAACAATGAATCCAGATTCACTTATCATAGATAAATCTGATAGTGAACTACCCGCCCTTTCCTTCTTGAATATCAATAACGTTCGTCTATATGGAAGCCCAATTACTGGTTCAATTATGATTGGTAGCAAATCAACTATAGGAGCATCATTTACCATTAGCCTTAATTCCAATCTTTATGTTTCTAAAGTCGAATTTATAGGAAACGATAAGGATACTGGTGCGGCTGGAACTGAAACTTTGGCTATTAACGGCGCCTCAGTTAATTTCTCAACTATTAACACAGAGGATTCAATTGTCTTCAAACCTTATTCAAACTCTATTGATATTGCGACAAGTGCTCGTCTATGGGTTGAAGAAATTATCATTACTGCACATACTGCCTCTAGTAGCGCAGTTGACTATGGTACTCATTTCCTAGCTACAACCGCAGATGAATGTTCAAACTTGAATGTTTCACTAGGCACTTGGAATAATCTAAAAAGCATTTATGATAACGCTGACGATGATGTTCAAAACTCTATTAAGGCCGCAGACGCTGATGAAAGCGGAAATGATTTAGAAAAAGCGATTGCCCGATACACTTACATCGCATCAAAATACGGATATGATGATTATATGAATATTGGCATTTCTTCTAGTCCTGATTATATAAATGGTTTACAAGATAATAAATCAAGCATTGCCATTATTCTTGTTATTAGTTTAATTGGAATATCGGTATTAGTCGGTTATAAACTGATTTCAAAAAAGAAAGAAGCTTAATTAGTTCTCTTTCATAACAAAGGGCATTAACGTGCCCTTTTTGCTTTTCTAAATTAATGGTCCTTTTTGTATGTTAAAATCTTGATTAAGATGGAATTAATTTTGCCGTTATTAATCACTCTAATAATCGAAGTGCCGATATACTTTTTGTTTTATAAAAAGTCATTGAGTTATTTACTCGTTATTTATGTGATGAACATAGCGCTCAATGTATCAATGAATCTCTTACTTCGTTATGTCTTTTTTAGAGATTATTATCTAGCTTTATTCATTATGGAAGTAATTGTTGTCATTATCGAAGCCTTCATCATCTTCTGGTTTAGAGAAATTCGCTATAAGGGCCTTTATATCGCATTTACGGCTAATTTAGCGAGTCTAGGCATCGGACTTGCTCTTAATATGATTCCGGCCTTTAGAAACGCTGATTTATTAGTAATAATATTACTCGCAGCTTTCTTCACTATCGAATTCATCGCCATCATTGTCTATGCGCTTAAAATTACGAAGACAATAAAAAAGTAATTAAGCAAAACAATCTCTGTATCTAACAACTATTGTTTAGACGGCTTTCTTTTTGCTAACTGCTTTAACAATCAAAAAAACAATAAGAATAATAAGCGGTGGTGCGATAATAATGGCAATCCCTATGACCAGTAGAAATCCAATCAGTCCCAAGAAACCAAAATGAACTTGATCATAATATGGGTTGATGGGCAAATATGATATCGCAGTATTTTCAATATTAGCATCGACAATATTGCCAGGAACAACCAATTCGGTCTCGGCGGTTCCGCTTTGATTTTTATCTAGTGATTCGTTTAGTAATTTGACATATTGCGTCTCGCCGATAGAAAAGTAAAAGTAAAAACTATATGCGGTGCGATCACTTTGATTGCTCCAGGCAAATGAGACTGTCGAGATTGTTACATCATTTACGACATCATAGACACGTTCACTAACAGCAATGTCGCTGATGATAACGCCGCTCATAAATGCGTCTGCAGAGAATCCAACAATATAAATTGTCGGAGCAACATATTGTTCAACAATGCCTACCGGTGTCGTGCCGTTATAAGGATAGTTTATTTCGTAATGATATGTTTGATTAGGAACAATGGCATCAGCAATCTCTGGAACATTATAATCAAAAAAATTTAGTTGATAAGTCGTGCGTTCGAAACGATAACTGATATCCGAGTATTCTAAATCAATAAGACCGGTGCCAACGTTTTTAAGATCCCCGCGAAACACTAATTCCCGACCATCCTCCACTTCAATAATTTCCATCTCGGCATTAGTCAACTCAAAGTCAGTGTATTCACTTGGATATGGATTGGGTGCCGGAGAGTTCGCCATCAGTAAAGGAAGACAAAACATTGCTAATAATCCAAGGCGTTTCTTTTTCATAGTCATATTTTAGATTGTTATAGAATTTATAACAACCGTCAATAGTCAGAGTTACATAAAATGATTAGCTGTAATCAAACTTTTTTGCCTTTGTCTTATATCAAAAGTCTCGATATAATATAACAAATAGCTTAATGGCAAAAAGACACATTTATCTTTTTACCTTGGGAGGAAGGCCATGCAACAAATAAAGAAAATATCCGCGGTTCTAATAACCGGTATTTTAACGCTTGGAGTATTTTTGACTTGGAACAGTATTAAGACAAGAGAAACATTCGCTAATGACCAAACTTATACTTATGTGTATGGTGATGGAGTGGCGGTAGAAACTGGAGTAAGAAATTATACTGCTGGAGATTTTACAATTACGCATCGCAAAAATGATGCCTCATATAACATTGCTACTACGTATTCAGAACTCCGGGTATACGCCAAACAATCACTAGAGTTTTATCCAACCGAAATAAGCTCGCGGTATATTACTGGTTTAGAAATTACCTCTACTGATTATACCTATGCTAATGCCCTAGCTAATGCGACACTTATGGCGGGTGCTGATGCCGAGACAGCGACACCGCAAAGCGGCATCGCCACTACCAACGCAAATATTGCTTCTTTTGATCTTTCTTCAATTACTAATTGCAGATTTTTTAAGTTAACGGTTGCTAATCATGCTTATTTATCAAGTTTAAAGATTATTTATGACTTAGTGCCCTTACCTGTCTATACACATGATTTTATGTCTGGAGATTTAGGACTAGGCGGAACAATTCCAAATTCGTCAGTGTCGTTAAGTGGCTTATCCTGGCAAATAACTTCTTCATGGCAAAATATTGAGTCTAGTTATTCATATAGCTTTGATGAAACACACGGCCTTATTATTGGCGAGGATAATGATTCATTTGATTCTTTTTCCTTGCGTTCATCAATTCCTGATTTTGCAATTAATTCAATTGAGATATATGCCTCGGGTTTATCAGGAATCGAAGGGACGATTGATGTTTCCGTTGGGGGAACCAATCCTTTTGATTCCGTTTATATTCCTGACCAATCAATATCAAATTATTCATCGTTTATCTTTGATAACTCAGTATTTGGCCACATCAATATATCCTTCACGCAAACTTCAAATCAATCTCTATATTTAAAACAAATTATTATTAATGGATCAAATTCAATTGATATATCTAGCGCAATGACTTTTGCTCGTAATCTAGAAGCCTTTGATACTTGTGGTAATGGTGAGGGATTAGACACTCTTGTTGATAGTTATAATTCTTTAAGCACGATGGCCAAAGAATATCTTGAGTACGTAAAACTCGATGACTATAACAATATTGGTCAAAGCGCGAGCACATCTATTCAGAAGAATGTCGTTCTCGCCACTGATAAATGGGAATACATTACAAACGCTTTTGCAAGTCCTTCCGGCGTTGGAATAATCAGCAACCAGAAAACGGCATCGCTTTTGTTTATCGTCTGTCTTTCAATCGTCACATTATCGTGTTTTGTATTCTTGCTTTATCGAAAACATAGACATTCGACATAAGAATGCACTATAAGTATTTGCCTTATGCCACCAATACTATGCTTTCAGCGATTATCATAATTAAGGTATACTG
>JAEWUY010000001.1 GCA_023396795.1 Bacillota bacterium
CTTCTATATTTGTCGATAAATTTTTAACAACAATGCCTTCAACGTGATCTTCGCCGAGAATTTTTATCGCATCGCTAGAAGCAATTAATTTGACATTGTCACGATTCAGCAAAGCAGTTAGTTTTTCTGATTCAATGTCTTCTTGGGAAACGCGCGATATAACATAGACGGTTTTTGCTATGCCGGATAAATATAAAGCTTCTTCAAGAGCGGTGTCTAAATAGCCAACAACGGCCACTTCTTTGTTGCGATAAAGCGGACCATCACATGTCGCACAATATGATACGCCACGATTTAAAAACTCTTTTTCGCCCGGTATTCCTAGTTGTTTTTCGATTGTGCCGGTCGCGATGATAACAACTTTGGCATTAATCATTTTATCTTCGGTTTGCACTAAAAATAAACCATCTTCTTGTTTGGTAATATTAATGACACTACCATACTCAAGTTCAATGCCGTTTTTATCGGCTTGTTCCATTAACTTATAGGCTAAGTCCGGACCGCTAATGGCTTCGAAACCAGGATAGTTATAAATCTCACCAAGTTTGGCTAATTTACCGCCAAAAACGCTGCGGTCAATCGCCATTACACTTAAGTTGCTACGCTTAACGTAAAGTCCAGCGGTTAATCCAGCAATCCCTCCGCCGATAATGGCGACATCAATTTGTTTGTTCATGATTAATTACCTCAAAAAAATCTTCGTATGAATCTAATAAATAATTTGGTTTGACAAAGTCAGGAATTTGTCGCGGTGTCCACGTCACTAATGCCATATCAACTTCAGCATTACGCGCTGTCAAATAATCAGTTACAGTATCGCCAACATATAAAATATCGCTTTTATTCGTAATTTGAAAATAATTCATTGATTTGATAATACCTTCAGGATTAGGTTTTGGTTCAGTCACATCATCATAAGCAACTAGTAAATCAAAAACGCCATCTAACTTCATTAACCGTAAAGTATATTCCGAAGCAAAACGATGTTTTGACGTTACAATACCGGCTTTGATTCCTCGTTGATGAAGTTGCTCCACTAATTCGCGAACGTAAGGATAGGCTTTAACAAATTTGTCGTAGTTAGGAAGCGAAATGCGCCGAAACTCCTCAAACGCGAATTGCGGTTCCAAGTTTGGAAATTCGCGTTGCAAAGTATCATAAATCGGTGGACCAGAGAAGGTTAGCATGTAATCAATTGTTGGTGTAAAATCAGGACGATAAAGGCGATACATTTCAATAAATGTCGCAACAAGCATACCATCAGTGTCGGCAATCGTGCCGTCCATATCGAATAAGACTAATTTGTACATTTCTTTATACCGTCTCATAAGTTCGCGGCTCAAGATTGCGCTTTTTACGTATAAAATCGTAAACATGGAAAGCGATAATGCCAAGGATACCCGCACCAATTAATAGGAACGAAGAAATCCACGATTGGCCATATTCAAAGTTACCGTCGCGCATTGGCTCCATAATAGCCCGCGTGGCTCCATACCAAATTAGATAGCCCATCGACAAATCGCCAAGGGATAACCACTTACGTAGGCCTTTACCTATTCCATAAGTAATAATGAAATAACCCGCTAAATTGCTAATAGATTCAATTAAGAAGAGGGGAACATAAATATTGCCAGGATCAGCCATACCGCTTGTTGAACTAAATGCCATATTATTTAAAATAATCGATGGCAAAAATCCCCAAGAAGCCGCCGCTACTTGATTGCCGTGTACTTCGATATTAAAGAAATTGCCCCAACGACCGATTGCTTGAGCAATTAATATCGCCGGAACAATGACGTCCATTGCCCAACGAATGTTAATGTAATTACGACGAACAAGAAGAAAAGTAACACCCGTTATAATGCCAAGAATTGCTCCGCCCATAATCGCTAAGCCACCGTCCCAGACTTGTAAAACAGCTAGGAAGTCATTAGCATAAGTATCAAACTCTAAAACGTAACAATACCAAAGCCGGGCCCCAACTAATCCAGCAGGAAAAGCAATATAGAAAGTGGAATCCAGAATGCCATGACGTTTAAACTTCTTAAAAAAGAAATGATCGGCAACGAAATAAACAATAATCGCTCCGCCAACAATTAAAACGCCATAGAAAGCGACCGCGTATTGAGCTGTGCGATTAAAAGGATCAACGAGCCCTTCCGTAATTGAAATACGGTTGGCTAAGGGATAAACCAAATGATTAGCGACTCCTTCGCTGGCCAAAGCAAAGAAAACAATAATCACCGGGATTGAAATATACATGATAAGGCGAACGATTTTAAGAATTCGTCCTTCAAGAGTAGGCTTATAAAAATTAAGTCCGAAAGAAGCATAAAGGGCCGAAGCTCCTAATCCAAAGAATAGACTTCCAATTAACGCCATGGCGTATTCACCACCACTTAATGTCCAACCCTTTGCTAGAATAAGACCTAAAATGGTTATAAGCGCCATAAGACCAGCCACAGCAACTGAAATACTTAGCTTAATAATTTCGATACGTGATAGGAAAGTGTCGGCTTCATTTTTAACAATCTTTTTAAGCGTTAAGTGAAGAAAAACAAAAGATCCCAGAAAGAGTATTAGTCCGATGTAACCGATTGCTTGCATAGTTTTTTACCTGTTTGAAAGAATAACATTAAAAGTGTTATTCAACAACATCCTTTTCTTTAGTGTTTAATATTTGTTTTAAATAGTTTCCTGTATAAGAGCGCGGACTGTTTGCAATAACTTCAGGAGTACCTTTGGCGATAATTTCGCCTCCGGCGTCTCCGCCATCTTGACCAATATCAATTATATAGTCAGCAACTTTAATGACATCGAGGTTGTGTTCAATAACTAAAACAGTATCGCCATTATCGACAATTTTCTGCAAAACATCGATTAATCTTTTGACATCATCAGTATGTAAACCGGTCGTCGGTTCATCTAAAATATATATCGTCTTACCAGTAGGACGGCGTTGTAACTCCGTGGCGAGTTTAACCCGCTGGGCCTCACCGCCACTTAAAGTTGTCGCCGGCTGTCCTAATTTGATATAGCCTAAGCCAACATCCATTAAGGTTTGAATCTTACGACGAATCTTAGGACGATTTTCAAAAAAAGTTAAGGCATCTTCAACAGTCATTTCTAAGACTTCAAAAATATTTTTTCCCTTATAGGTAACTTGGAGAGTTTCTTCGTTATAACGTTTGCCATTACATTGATCGCAACGAACATAAACATCGGGCAAGAAATTCATTGGAATCCGTGTGACACCCGCGCCTTGGCAGTTTTCACAACGTCCTCCAATGACATTAAACGAGAAGCGTCCTTTATCAAAACCCCGGGCTCGTGCTTCAATTGTTTCGGCGAATAATGAGCGAATATCATCAAAAACTTTGGTGTAAGTCGCCGGATTGCTTCGTGGGGTGCGACCAATTGGTTCTTGTGAAACATTAACGACTTTATCAATGTTCTCTAATCCCAAAATATCATCGTGTTCGCCAGGGAAATTATCGTTTCCCGTTAATCTTTTTTCGATGGCGCGATATAGGGTTTGCGTGACCAAGGAAGATTTACCGCTGCCTGAGACACCAGTCACGGCCATGAAGGTTCCTAAAGGAAATTCGACATCGATATTTTTTAAGTTGTTGCAACGCGCTCCTTTGATTGTAATATAGCGGCCATTGCCCTTTCGTCTTGACTGAGGAATACTAATCGATTTACGACCCGAAAGATAGTCGCCGGTAATCGAGTTTCTGGATTTGATAATGTCGTTTAAACTTCCCTGAGCGACAATATATCCGCCATGAACACCCGCCCCAGGACCAATATCAACAATATGATCAGCAGCGCGAATCGTTTCCTCGTCGTGTTCAACAACGATTAAGGAATTTCCTAAATCACGCATCGATTTTAAGGTCGCTAAAAGTTTTGCATTATCTTTTTGATGAAGACCAATACTCGGCTCGTCAAGAACATATAAAACACCAGAAAGGCGACTGCCAATTTGGGTCGCTAAGCGAATTCGTTGAGCTTCACCACCACTTAAGGTCATTGACATTCGGGCCAAGGTTAAATAATCAAGTCCCACATCGCTTAAAAACTGTGTGCGATTACGAATTTCTTTAATGACTAATTGACCAATTTCCTTTTCGTTGGGTGTCAAAACTTCGTCTAATTCCGCGATGTATTTCAAAAGTTTCTTTATCGGCAAAAGGGTTACTTCGTAAATATTGAGTTTATTAATCCGAACCGCAAGAACTTGCTCATTTAATCGCGAACCATGACAAACCGTGCATTCACTGTCTCGCATGTAAATTTCATAATAATCGCGCATCATCGAACTATTTGTCTCCATGTAAAGGCGATCGATTTTGCTTTTTATACCTTCGATATATCCTGAGCGATGGTTTTTATTCCCACTGACTGAGGTAATTGCATAAGTAAATGGTTTATCACTGCCATAAAGAATAATCTTTTTTTGATAATCACTTAAACTTTTAAAAGGAACGTTTAAATCGATTTTGTATTGTTCGCATAAAAATTTAAATTCTTGCCAATCAATATTCTTGCTATGGACGACATTTTTGTAGTAGCGAATCGCTCCTTGCATAATGGAAAGATTTTCATTAGGGATGAGTAAATCAAAAGCCGCTTCACGGTTAATTCCTAAACCCTTGCATTTTGGACAAGCTCCTAGTGGCGCGTTAAAGGAAAAAAGACGTGGTTCGAGTTTCGGAACAGAAAAACCACAATATTTACAGCTGTGATGTTGGCTTAAAAGTCGCTCTTCTTTATCACTAAGCAAAATAACATAACCGTGAGACCAGTCAAGAGCCAACTCGATAGCATCAAAAATACGAGTCCGCACATCGCTTTTAACTACAAGGCGGTCGATAACAATATCGATATTATGACGTTTGTTCTTTTCTAATTCCGGTACTTCGTCAATACGAAGAAGCTGGCCATCAACTCTTAAACGTTCAAATCCTTGGGCTTTGATCTTAGTTAATGTATCAACATGCGTTCCTTTTTCATTGCGAACGATTGGCGCTAAAATCTGAAGACGAGTCCCTTCTTCAAGGCTTAAAGCGATATCAACCATTTTAGAAGGAGAAAAGGAAATGATTGGTTCGTTATGAGTTGGGCAATAAGGCACACCAATCCGAGCAAAAAGTAAACGTAAATAGTCATATATTTCCGTAACCGTTCCAACAGTCGAACGGGGATTGTGGGATGTTGTTTTTTGGTCAATGGAAATAGCGGGCGAAAGTCCTTCGATGGAATCAACGTCTGGTTTATCAACATTACCAAGAAATTGACGAGCGTAACTTGATAGACTTTCGACATAGCGACGTTGTCCTTCACTATAAATAGTATCGAAAGCCAAGGTTGTTTTCCCACTTCCTGAAAGACCAGTAAAAACAACCAAAGCGTTTTTGGGAATTTCTAGATCAATGTTTTTTAAGTTGTTCTCGCGAGCCCCTTTAATAAAAATCGTTTTACGTTCCATGAATGACCTCAAAAGATAATTTTACCATTAATAGCGTCTTCATTCTACGAAGACACAATAAAAAGCTTAAAATTTTTCCTAGAAAAACAAGGCATTAATCTACTGGCAAATATGAGCGAATAGATTATAATAGTATTGCTTTATATGGCGGGACGTAGCGCAGCTTGGTAGCGCACTACCTTGGGGTGGTAGGGGTCGAGGGTTCAAATCCCTCCGTTCCGACCATTTTTTTATTTTTTTATTTAAAAAACCCGAGGAAATGCAAGATTCACCGGGTTTTTGCTTAGTTATTTAGAAAACTGGTATTTTATAGACCGAATTTCTTGATCTTTTCCCAACGTTTCTTGGCATCTTCAGCAGATTTTGCTAGTAAAGCC
>JAEWUY010000011.1 GCA_023396795.1 Bacillota bacterium
TATGGAGTGGAGAATTCAAATTAAAGGTCGTTTTAGACATCATTGAAAATGAACTCTCATACAGTCAAGCAGCGCGTAAATATGATATGTATTTATCATCAGGGAGTCTAAACGATACATTGCCTGCAAGATGGGTATATCAGTATAGACTCTATGGGAAAGAGCGTTTCTTTCAAACTCCAAAAGATTACCGTAAGAATCCAGCTAGAAAATTCCATACACCATCCAAAGAGATAGAACAGGATTTAGAACTTAAAGTGAAACACTTAGAAATGGAACTTGAATATACAAAAAAACTTATCGCCTTAGTTCAAAAACAGGAACGAACAAACAAAAATACCAAGTAGTCAAAGAATTAAGGCGAAAATATGCATTAAAAGATCTACTTGAAATAGCTGGTTTTCCAAAATCTGTATATTACTACTATGAGCATCATAAATCAACAGATAAATATCATCGTATAACGCTAATTTGTTTTTAATCAACTAATGATTTTGAATTTTTCAGAATACTTTCAGTAAAGGCAGAAGAAAATAAAATAATGAATCATCGCAGAATTCACTTTTAAGAAAATACGCAAGCTGATCTTATGCAACTTATCAATTTAAAAATAATATGTTTTTAAAATTGACGAAGATAAAGGCAAAAGGAACCTTGGCATCTTTCCATGATTGGATAGGGTAGACACATAGGTAGCGACCAAGCATTACCTTATTGTTTTTTTGAATCATATTATTTGTAAAAACCGACAATTGAGTCCTCACCATTTCCTCTACATGCAAATCTAATAGAGCGGAGCGCTTCATAACAAAAAAGCAATTATTATTGGATTTGTTTACTTTTATATGATGTTTTAGCGCCTTGAATTATACATCAATGTGTAGTGTTCATTTTCCCTATAAATTCTATGCTGCCAATTCGAATCAATTAACTGATTCTCAACTTCGTCTGCATTTTCGCACTCATGATAATAAATCGAAATCTCCTGTTGACTTCGATATGAATTCAGCACCAATCTATTCATTATCATATTAGTAATTTGTCCATTGCAACGACTGCCGTCCTCATTTATTCTGCAAACGCAGGCGCGGTATGAAATTCTACTGTATCCATTTCTGAATCGCCTGTATAGGGTTTGATTTGCAGTATGTGCTCTTCCAACATACACAACGATATCGTTAATTACCCATAAATACACACCAGTTCTATCAGGCAAATTTATATTAATGCCATTTTCTTCTTGACAGGGGCCATCATCTGTCACACTGATATGGCAAAACTCCTGGTCGCCGATTTTTTCATTATCGTTCGTTGTGATTCCGAGTGATGCCCTTCTTAGACGCATAATTTGATAATTATTTCTTCCATAATATGGCGATGCCTTATCATAAGATTTGTAAGTAAATGGGGTATCACCATTCATTGTTGGAAAAATTAAGCCTGCCTTCTTAAAATTAAAACCCAAGTCATTAAAATTATTCAAAATATTCCTCCGCTGATAACCATTTTTTAAATATTCCTTATTATATGCTATTGTTAACAATTGATTCTATAACAAATTTTTTTGATTTTATTGCTGCATTTGTTAAGCATTGTCACATCCGCCATGACTGTTCTGACGTCTCATGCACTTGATGCCAAATCCACAGAAGAGGCTTGATGCGTCTATTCGATACCTCTATTGCCGGATAAAGAGATACCACGATTAAATGGACGCTACCAATCCTTTGATTGAACTGATTTTCTGAGGGTACCAAAACGCTCTTTCAAGTTGTCTCTCCTTTCTTTACGTATTAGTTTAACTGATTTTCTGAGGATACCAAAACGATAAAGGTGCGAAAGAAATCGCATTATTATAATTAACGAGTGAATACCCCCTATGTATCCTTAACGAGTAAAATTGTGTAATTATGCATTTTTCAACCTAAATCTAAAAATCAAATGTCCCAAATATTAAAATATGACGATATTAAGCCAATTATCGTGTTTTAGCCAAGAAAAAAAGGTTTGAAATTGTATCAAACCTTACGTTTCAATCAATGTAATTCCCCCAATAGGTTGGACCAAACCCTATTGAACTGGCTACCATTATATCATGTCTTCATCAATACGAGCTTGGCCTTGTATCGAAGTGGGCTATCTTTTAAGTAACTGACGATTCTTTCGTTGTTATAATAGTCTATCCAGGTAACGATATCTCGTTTGAGATCAGAAAGTGATTCGTATTTCCATTCGTGACCATAAAACATCTCTTCTTTGAGTCTTCCGAAGAAATTCTCAGTTGGGGAATTATCAAGGCAATTACCCTTTCTCGACATTGATTGTAGCATGCCCAGTTCCTCGAGTTTATCCTGATACCATTTCTGTTGATACTGCCAACCCTGATCCGAATGAAGGATTGCTCCAAACAGTTCTTCGCCATAGTCATATTCAAGTTTATTCATCATCCGCTTGATTTGATTGAGGTTCGGATGTTCCGATATGTCATAGGCGACGATTTCCCGGGTATGAAAGTCAATAATTGGGGATAAATATAACTTCCCACACGGAATCGAAAACTGAGTCACATCGGTCCCGAAGATGCGATACGGCCTTCCGTTATCGAAATGACGCTTGATCAAGTTCGGGGCTTTGACTCCGACTTCGCCTCGATA
>JAEWUY010000032.1 GCA_023396795.1 Bacillota bacterium
ATCAAGAATAATTAAATCAGGAGACATGGCCAGGATACCGGCAATTGCCACGCGCTGTTTTTGACCACCAGAAAGATTTGCTGGTTCACTTTCTAAAAATTCACTCATATGAACTTTCGCGGCAAACTTTTGAATAATATCTTCCATATCTTCATGAGCCACTAAACGATTTTCTAAACCAAAAGCAATATCATCTTTAACTGTTGCCCCAATAAATTGATTATCGGGATTTTGAAAAACAATACCGATTTTAGAGCGAATCGCATGCAAACTTTTTTCGCTTAGTATTTCATCAAAAACTTGAATCTCGCCTTTTTTAAAAGTTAGTAAACCCATTATGAGTTTAGCTAATGTGGATTTGCCTGATCCGTTATGACCAATGATAGATACGTATTTGCCACGCTCCACGATAAAAGAAACGTCATTAACGGCGTCGTGTTTACCATCATAGGAAAAGAAAAGGTTTTTAACTTCGAGGGCTAGCATTGTTTTACTCTCCGCGCATAATACTCTATCAAAAGGATAGTAATAACAAAAACAAGGACACTTCCTAAAATGGAGATAAGAAAGACCCACCATTTAATTTCATTAGGAAACGCTAAATGTAAAGATGATAAAACAACGACCACAAAAAGAATGAGGGCCAAAGACCCTATAATTATTCTTCTAAGCAAGTGGCGGGTTTGTTTTTTCATGTTCTAAATCATCTCAATTTTCGGTAAACGAGCGTTATATTTGCGAATTTTAACACCCGCTAAATGGAGGAGATGAACACTGGCTTTAGTGTTAGTAGCTTCGCTATATTTATTTTCGGCATAGACGACTTCTTTTATTCCCGTTTGAATGATAGCTTTCGCGCATTCATTGCATGGAAACAAGGTGACATATAAAGTACAGCCATCAAGAGCCGAACCATTTCTTGTATTTAAAATTGCATTAAATTCGGCGTGACAAACATATAAATATTTTGAGTCGAGATCTTCGCCTTTTTCCCATGAGACTTGGCTTTCATCAATACCTCGGGGCATGCCATTATAACCAATTGAAACGACTTTATGATCTTTATCGACAATGCAAGCTCCAACTTGTGTACTCGGGTCTTTGCTTCGTAAGGAAGAAAAAACAGCAATCCCCATAAAATATTCGTCCCAGCTAATTGGTGTTCTTAGTTCCATATTAAATACCTCACAAACTTTTTCTAATTATATCATCGTGGTTAACAAAAGATTAGTAAAACAATATCAAAATTACAAGGTAATAAGGAGGGCAAAAAAGATATTTAACGCGTCTTAATCAAAGCGCCTTCAAATGGCTCAAGATACTTTTTATTTTCGTAATCAGCACTGCCTTCGTAGTTACTAATAATGACTTCGCCTCTTAAAAAGAGCGGATTTTTCTGTGGCTTCTTGCTCATGTTTAAAATAATGGTGTATTCTTCTTCACCGAAGGTTCGTAAAAAAGCCATAATACTGCCGTTTGTGACTAATGGTTTAAACTCGCCATAGCACAAAGCTGGAATGTCTTTTTTTAGAGAAATAATTTTCTTATAAAAATGGTAAATCGATTGCGGATCACTCAAGGATTTTTCAACATTAATCTGCGAATAATTAGGGTTGACGATTAGCCAAGGTTCGCCTGTGCTGAATCCAGCATTAAGAGAGTCATCCCACTGCATTGGCGTCCGAGCATTATCGCGGTTAATATTATTGACAAGTTTTAGGGCAACTTTGTGCGGAAATTTCATCTTGCGAAGTAATGAATATACATTTAAAGCCGATATATCCTTGACTAACGACATATCATTCGTTCCAATGTTGGTCATACCAATTTCCTGACCTTGATAGATATAGGTAGTTCCTTTAAGGAACATAATCATCATCGCCAGCATTTTACCGGACTCCAAATAATATTGTTTTTCGTCACCAAAACGCGGAATGCTACGAAGTTGATCGTGATTTTCTAAATAGTTGGTATTCCACTCAAGATTATTTTGCCAGCCAAACAAGATTTTCTTTAATCTCCTTGGCTGATATTTACGGGCAAAAACTGGTGTTTTTTTGCGGTCAACATTAACATGGTCAAATTGAAATACCATATCGAGTTCACTATCAATAAAACGACGAGCGTTTTCGTAGTCAACCATATACGTCTCACCGACTGTCATACAATCATATTTTGAAAATACTTCTTCGTTAATTTCTCGAAGAATCCGATGATTGCCTTCTTGATTTAGATAATGCTCACGACCGGTTTGTGATAGTCTTTGACGGCCGTTATTTAATGTTGTTTTGTATATTTGATTTATGACATCACACCGGAAACCATAAATACCGCGATCTAGCCAAAAACGTAAAATTTGTTTAACTTCTTCGATAACCTTAGGATTATGAAAGTTTAAATCGACTTGTTTGTCACCATAAAGGTGAAGATACCATAAACCAACTTCACTATCATATTTCCAGGCCGAACCCGAAAACATTGATTGCCAGTTATTAGGAGGCTTCTTATTGTTCTTTTTGCCTTCTTTCCAGTAGTAATAGTCGCGATATGGGGAATCAGGCTTTTTACTTTCAATAAACCACCGATGCTCATCACTCGTGTGATTAACAACCAAATCCATAATGATGCGAATGCCTCGGGCTTTAGCTTCCTTAATAAGAACGTCCATATCCTCAAGGGTTCCATACTCGGGGTTGATGTCGACATAATCGCTAACATCATAGCCCATATCTTGATTAGGAGATTTGTAGACTGGTGAGAGCCAAATAATCCCAACACCTAAATCCTTGAGATAGTCGAGCTTGGAGACGATTCCAGGAATGTCACCGATGCCATCGCCGTTTGCATCGCAAAAACTGCGCGGATAAATTTGATAGACGATGTTTTCTTTAAAATATCTTTTTTCCATGGCTTAATTTTAGCATAACGCTTGATGTAGTTGTCTTTGGCAATGTGATTAATTCACTGCCGCCAATCAATACTTGAGGCAGCCGATTGGAACAATCCAAACGCCACTTTCATCTTTGTAGGCATATTTGGTGCCGGTCAGAACCATTAAAAACGATGGTTTATTCATTTTTTCGGTGTCTATTTTATCGTTTAGTTTCTGCAGATTATTTACTGCTTTGGGGATTTCATAATCGCCTAATTTTACTTCGATGGCACCCCATTTTCCATTATCTAGGTGAATGATGGCATCAATTTCAAGATTAGTGTTATCGCGATAGTGATAGACTTTTCCTTTTAAAACGTCAGTATAAATG
>JAEWUY010000035.1 GCA_023396795.1 Bacillota bacterium
GAAGTAAATCATCCCTATTATGCCCTTAAAGATTTAATTGCCGAAGCTAATCAAGACGAAATTCACATCGTTGATTTTCATGGCGAGGCAACTGCTGAAAAAAGCGCATTTGCATATGCTTTTGATGGACAAGTAAACGCTATTTTAGGCACTCATACGCATGTTCAAACACGAGACTATCGGCTTTTACCAAACGGGACTGCTTATATTAGTGATGTCGGAATGTGCGGCGCATATAACGGAATTATTGGTTTTAAAAAAGAAGAAGTGATTAACCGTACTTTATTCGGCGCTGATGATTTATTCCAACTCGATGATGGCGATCAGGCTCTTCTCTCTGCTGTTGTCATCGATATTGATTCGCGAAGTCTTAAGACAAAGGAAATTTTTCCTATCTATGTTATAGAAAACGGTCGCAGTGATGGCTAAATCAAAAATTATCTCGAAACCAAATTTAAGCGAAGTGCGTATTCGTCAGAAGCTCATGCCAGTTCGTGATTTTGATTTTTTCTATTCAGCAACCGTTCTCGAGTTTGCTAAAGGAAAAAAATATTTTATTCGAACTTATGGATGTCAGGCCAATATTCGCGATGAAGAAATTTTATCTGGCATTTTAGAAAAAGCTGGTTTTACGCGAACAAGCAAAGAAGCAACTGCTGATTTAATCATTCTTAATACTTGCGCTGTTCGCGAAAATGCTGAAGACAAAGTTTTGGGTGAACTCGGAACACTTAAAGCGCTTAAGGCTCAAAACAAGGACCTTATCATCGCTGTTTCGGGGTGTATGAGTCAGCAAGAACACATCATTGATTTGCTACTGCAAAAATATCCGCAAGTTGATATTATTTTTGGAACTCATAATGTTCATAAAATTCTTGAACTAATCGATATTTTTCTTCGGGATAATGCTCGCGTTATTGATGTCAAGGCCAGACCATTAGAAATAGTTGAAAAAATGCCCTCAACTCGTAACTCAAAATATAAAGCTTATGTCAACATTTCTTATGGTTGTGATAAGTTTTGTACTTACTGTATTGTTCCTTATACTCGCGGCCAAGAACGGAGCCGTCCAAAAGAAGAAATTCTCAATGAGTGTCGGGATTTGGTAAAGCGAGGTTATCAAGAAATTACTCTTCTTGGGCAAAATGTTAACTCATACGGAAAGGATTTAGGTATTTCTTTTTCATTTGCTAATTTGTTAGAAGAAGTAGCTGAACTAGGCATACCACGTTTACGTTTTCTTACTTCTCATCCCTTTGATTTTAGCGACGATATTATCTTTGCTATGAAGAAACACCCAAACATCATGAAATACGTTCACCTACCCGTGCAAAGCGGCAATAACGAGATTTTACGAGCGATGGGTCGTCGCTATAACCGTGAAAGATATTTAGAAATCGTTCGTAAGATTCGTTTAGAATTGCCTGAGGCAACAATCAGCACTGATATTATTGTCGGCTTTCCAAATGAAAGTGAATCACAGTTTTTAGATACTGTTGATTTAGTTAAAAAGGTTGGTTACGAAAGTGCTTTTACCTTTATTTATTCGCCACGTCAAGGAACCCCGGCGGCGCGTTTAATCGATAATGTCAGTAAAAAAGAAAAATCCGTGCGTTTTCAAATTTTGACGAAAGCCCTTGAAGAAACAATCGCAAACTCATCAAGTAATATGGTTGGAAAAACCTATGATGTTCTTGTTGATGGCTGGAGCAAAAAGAATAAATCGGTTTTGTCAGGATACACTGAAGGAAATAAATTATTACACTTTAAAGGCGAAGAAAAAATAATAGGAACGATTGTAAAAGTTAAAGTCAACGCCTCACACGTCTACTCCTTACAAGGAGAAATCGTTAATGAGTAATTTAGAAACCGCTCTTGCGAATTTAAAACAAGAGATTTATGACGATGAGTTAATCAAAGAATATTTTCGTGTTCGTGATCTAGTGCTTAAAAATGAAGAGTTAAAAGAACTTAAACAACAAATTAATGACTTGCAAGTCAAGCTTTCTTTGAATATGGCAAACCCCGAGTTACACGCTACTTATAAACGTGAGTATGAACAACTCTTGAATAAATATAATCTTCATCCCTTAATTAGCAACTTCACAATTTTACAATCGGAAGTTCATGATTTTTTGCAAAATATCGCTGATTTGCTTGAATAACAATCTTTTTCCGTCGTTTTTAACTATAATTGAATCATGATATATGTCATCACAGGACCAACCAATACTGGCAAAGATCGCGTTGCAATTGATTTAGCCAAACGTCTCGGCGGAGAAATAATTAACGCCGATGCCTTTCATGTATATAAGCAGTTGCTTATTGGAACGAATAAACCTAAAGAGGATGATTTTCAAGGTATCAAACACCATCTTTTTGGATCTATTGATGTCAGTGAATCTTATTCAATTGCCCGCTATCAAATTGAAGCACGCGCCATTATTGATGATTTACTAACTCGTAACATTCCCGTGATTTTATTAGGGGGTAGCGGTTTATACATACGAGCTGCTTTGTTTGACTATCGTTTTCGGGAAGAAAAAGAAATTGATTTATCAAAATACGATAATTTAAGTAGCGAAGAACTTTATCGTGAGTTACAAACTGTCGATATTGAATCTTCACGGCAAATTCATCCCAACAATCGCAAACGGGTTTTGAGAGCCTTAAAAATATTTATGGCACAGGGGATAAAGAAATCCGACATCCCAATCGTCTCTACTAATTTACCTATTTATGATGTCCGTTTTTATGGTGTTGAGTTTGATCGAGAAAGCTTGTACTTGCGAATCGCTAAACGGGTTGAGCGGATGGTTAACGAAGGACTTTTTGAAGAAGTTAAATCATTAATAAATAAATATGGATCAAAACAACAAGCGTTTAGTGCGATTGGTTACAAAGAAGTAATTGCTTTCTATGAAGGGAAATTAACTCAAGAAGAGGCAATTAAAACCATTGTTACGAATACTCGGCATTATGTTAAACGGCAAATGACGTTCGTCCGTCATCTGTTTCCAATGAAATGGATTAAATGTGCTGATGAAATATTCCAAGAGGAAAATAATGGATAAGCGTTTAGATCGTTTCTCACTTATTGTGGGCGAAGAAAAAGTAGCTTCTTTGAAAAGCAAAACGGTTTTAGTATGCGGTTTAGGAGGAGTCGGAGGAACTTGTTTAGAAAGTTTATCTAGATCAGGTGTCGGCTCCTTCATTATTGTTGATTTTGACTGCGTTGATCTTAGTAATCTTAATCGTCAAATTCTTTTTGATAATTCAGATGTTGGGGAAACGAAAGTTGTTGCTGCCCAAAAAAGAATACAACGAATTAATGAAGATATTAATGTTTCAATAATTTCTGCTCGTGTCGACGATGCATTTATAAAAGATTTGCAACGATATGACATTGATTTTGTAATTGACGCCATTGATTCTCCTTCAGCAAAACAAATGCTTATAAATTATTGTTTTGCGCAAAAAATTCCCTTTATTTGTTCACTTGGCATGGCTAATCGTCTCGATCCTACAGCAGTGCGAGTTGGCAGTTTAGATGAAACAAGATTAGATCCATTGGCAAAGAAAATGCGAGCATTACTTCGTAAGGATAAGATTGATTTATCAAAAGTCCCGGTTGTTTATTCTCTTGAAAAGCCCATCAGTAGTGGTCGAACACTCGGTTCAGTAATGAATGTTCCTTCTGCTGCCGGATTAGCTTTGTCATACTTCTGTTTAGAGTATCTATTAAAATAGCAATCGCTATTGTAAAATTCTCATAGACGAATTTTCATGGAGGAACTAGTTATGCCCCTTTTACAAATTGATGAAATTGCCCGAATAGCTGGTATTCCTGCTGAATTTATTGAACCTTACGGAAAATATAAAGCAAAAATTGATACAAAAATATTTGACCATCTTAAAAATGTTCCTAATGGCAAAATCGTTTTAGTTACGGCGATAACGCCCACAAAAGCTGGCGAAGGCAAAACCACGACTTCCATCGCCTTAACAGAGGGTATGGCGAAAATTAATCAAAAAGCCATATTAGCACTTCGTGAACCCTCTTTAGGACCGGTTTTTGGCATCAAAGGTGGAGCCACAGGGGGAGGTCTAGCTTCAATTGATCCCAGAGAAGATATTAACTTGCACTTTACGGGCGATATGCACGCTCTAACTTCGAGCATTAATTTAATCTCAGCGGTTATTGATAATCATATTTTTCAAGGTAATGAACTAAAAATAGACCCGAAGCGCATTTTATGGAAAAGAGCGATGGATATGAATGATCGCGCTCTTCGCGAGATTATTATTGGTCGCGGTCCTAAAAATGGCCAAGAACGTGAAGATGGGTTCGTTATTACGGTTGCTTCTGAATTGATGGCGATTTTATGTCTTGCTAATGACGCGGATGATTTTCAAAATCGGATCCGTGAAATCATTGTCGCCTTTGATCAAGAAGGTAATCCGGTTCGCGTAAGCGATCTCAAAATTTCGCATGCAATTATGAAATTAATGCGTGAAGCTTTAAAACCAAATCTCGTTCAAACAATTGAAAATAATCCTGTTCTCGTTCATGGTGGTCCGTTTGCAAATATCGCCCACGGTTGTAACTCACTTATCGCTTTAAAATTAGCTCGAAAATTAGCCCCCATAACTATTACTGAAGCTGGTTTTGGTTCTGACTTAGGCGCTGAAAAGTTTTTTGATATCGCCTGTCGTGTTGGCGATATAAAACCTGATGGTGTTGTAATGGTGGCGACACTACGAGCCCTGAAAATGCATGGCGGTCAACTTTTAGATAAAATTAGCGAAGAAAATGTTGACGCTTTAATAAAAGGCGTATGCAATTTACGTGTTCATTTAGAAAATATTAAAAAGTTTGGAGTGCCTTGTATTGTTGCCATTAATCATTTTGCAAGCGACCACGTTAGTGAAATTCAAGCTCTTGAAAAATGGTGTGCTGATAATGGTTACCAAGTAAGTTTTCTCGATGGATTTTTAAAAGGCGGTGAAGGAGCAACTGATTTGGCGTCCAAAGTCGTTGATATGCTAAATAATGAACCGTCATTTTATCGGCCCTTATACTCACTTGATATGACAATTGAAGAAAAAATCGAGAAAGTTTGTAAACAAATTTATCGTGCTGGCAAGGTTGAATATACCAAACTTGCTCGTGAACAAATTACTCAATTTACAAAGTTGGGATATGGTTCATTACCAGTTTGCATGGCTAAAACTCCACTATCGATGAGTGATAACCCTGAAGTTAGTGGTGCGCCTGAAGGTTTTACAATAACAATTCGCGAATTAACCTTATCTGCGGGTGCGGGTTTTGTGGTAGCTTTAACGGGTGAAATTTTGAAGATGCCTGGCCTACCAAAAGTTCCTTCAGCAGTCTTAATGGAAGATTTACCGTATTAATATGCAAGTCATAAATTATCAATTATTCGATATAGTCGAAATGAAAAAGGAACACCCTTGTGCTAAGCGGACAAAAAAGTTTCAAATTGTCCGTGTGGGTGCTGATATAAAAATTATGTGCTTAGGCTGTGGTAACGTTATTATGATGACCCGTTATGATTTTAATAAACGGATTCGTAAGGTTATTAGCCACGAAACAGAAGTTTTAAAATTAGAAAAATAGACATTTTGTATATTTGATTACTTATATATCGGTGAATATGGAAACACCGATTTTACAAATTCAGCAATTAAATAAAGTTTTTTCTTTAGCTCAGGAGAAGTGCGCCGTTATTAATAATATAACTTTATCTTTTTCACAATCAGGATTTGTTTTAATTTCAGGCAAATCAGGATCAGGAAAATCAACGTTATTAAATTTGATTGCCGGCATTATTAAACCAACAACGGGGCACGTTCTTTTTGAAGGTCGGGCCATTGATGAAATGGCAGAAAAACATATTTGTGC
>JAEWUY010000002.1 GCA_023396795.1 Bacillota bacterium
CTTAGTGCCGTCTTTATCATTAAAATAAACGACTGTTTCTGATATTTTTAATGGAGCGATACTTGTGATAACTGATGCTTCCAACTTTGAGTCGTAATAACGGTCTTTTGTTGATTTTTTAAGTCGCAAAACGTGGTGACGATTAATTAAATAAGAATGATTGGAAAAACCGGCTTTTAGGTGTTCGATTTTTTCAGCCTTTGTGCCGGTAATCACATGGTAAATATTTTTAATCTCGTTAACTGTTGGCATACTCACTTGACCTCAATTCGCGTGGCTTCTTTGAATAAGTTAGCGGTGGTTGGGCGAATAAACGAAACATAGATGGTCTCGTATTTTTTGACATGGGCTTCACCTTTAACTTTCCCACGAGATATATCTTTTTTGACGGCATACATAACCTCACCACGATCTAAATTAGAACAAAGCAAAGCAATTTCGGCGGCCGTAATTAAATCTTCATTCGAGGGATTTGGTTTTTTAATAATAACGTGAGCTCCGGGCTGATTAAGCAAGTGAAACCAAATGTGCTGACGGCCAGCGTAAACAAAGGAAAGATAATCATTTTGATCAGCGCTTTTGCCAAAGTAAAAAGTTGTTCCATCACAATCAAGATGATAGGGAGCGTATTTTTTAGTCACGGGTAAACGAATCTTGTCTTTTGGGGTAATTAAGGCGTTTTGAGCAACAAATCGCTCAATTTCTTCTTCACTTGAGGAAGATAGAAAATCTTTAATAAAAAGGGCTTCGTTGAGTTCTCTTTCAGCACTTTCAATCAATTTATCGCTTATAGCGATTGTCCCTTTAGCCTTTTTATAAATTCTATAAAAGGCCTGAATATTTTCAGAAAGTGATTTAGCTTCATTGAGTTCAATAATTTTGCCAAGAACTTCGATTTTATCGGTCCGCCATTTCTTATCGATCGGCAAGGCTAAAAGAGCGTCAGCGTAGTCTTTGTAGACGAGCATTTCTTGTGCTTTAACAACATCGTTTTTAATGTTTTCGATTTTACGCGAGGCAGTCCGAATTCGCGAATTAATAAATTTATATATTTTAATGAACTTTTCTTGATTACGAGTCATAGACGATTGATTGAGACGACTCAATTCAAAGTTGATGAATTTCTCATAATCGAAGTCTTCTTTATCGCTCGTTTTATTACGAAAAGATATTTGTGGTGTGGCGTAAGTAAAACCGCGAGCGACGATGCGAGGTGCATCAATCGTGTTTTTACGGAAGGCGTTTAAAATCTTGTTTTCTTCGTCGGTAATAATTAAATTCGGGTGAGCAGAGACAAGTTCAATATATATGTGGCGAATAAGGGTTTTGTAGGCGCTTGTTGTTACTTCTAATTCAAGTTTTACAATTCGGTCATTCTTAATTTGCGTGACGTTTTTGATATAGGCATTATTTAACTCTTTCTTAAGAAAAACATACAAAGGATTAATGAGGGTTGGGGGTAAACTGCCTAAATCACTAATGAAAGTTGAAGGGCTAGTATTATCAAGATTAATAACAAGATATCTTTTTCGCCCCGAGGAAATTTGCAGGTAAAAAATTCGGCTCGAATAAAAGACAAATTTACGAATGTGTTTGCCAACAGCTTCATCCGCAATTTTTTTAACGATATAAGAAAAATCTTGAACGCTGATTCTCATGCCATAATTATACCATAATTACAATTGCTTTAAGTTTTTTCTTCACTTATAATTAAGTTTACTTATTATGGAACACGAAGCGATTAAAGAAGGTCTTCTTATCATTATCTCGGGCCCAAGTGGTGTTGGTAAAGGCACTATTCGCCGCCAAGTTATGAGTGATGCTACTTTGAATCTTGTCTATAGTGTTTCGATGACCACAAGGACAAAACGCGAAAACGAAATCGACGGCGTCGATTATTTTTTCGTTTCACGTGAAGAATTCGATAAGAACATAGAAAATAATAATTTCTTGGAATGGGCGGAATTTGTCGGTAATCGTTACGGAACACCAAAACATTATGTCGACGCTCTTCGTCAACAAGGTAAAAATGTCGTTCTTGAAATTGAAGTCGAAGGAACCAAACAAGTTTTAAGCAAACGCAAAGGAAGCAATGTAGTTTCCATTTTTGTAATTCCGCCGAGCTACGAAGACCTCGAAAGAAGAATTCGCCATCGTTCAACTGAGCCCGAAGATATTATTCAAAAACGTTTAGCGAAAGCAAGAAAAGAAATGCATCTAAAATATCATTATGAATACGTTGTTTTAAACGATCGACCTGATCGTGCCGGTAAGGAAATTAGAGAAATAATTAGAAACAAATTGAATGCAACACTTACTAAATAGTAACAGGGCCGATCATGCGCATTTTAGAAGTATTAACTGAACATCGAGTTAACGCGCTTAATCGCCCTTTTTCTTATGTTTACTTTGGCTCAAAAGATGTTCGTGTTGGCTTTCGCGTTTTGATCCCGTTTAACAAGCAAAGGCTGATGGGTTTCGTTATCAAAGTTGAGCAAACTGACCAAAGTTTAGAAGAGTATGAAGAAGACAAAGGTTTTAATGTTTCAGAAATCATTGATGTTGTCGATGACGAGGAACTATTAAACAACGAATTAATGGCTCTCGTTGACCGCATTTGCGATCATTATCTGGTATCGAAGATCAGTGTTCTCCAGGCGATGCTTCCTAAATCGCTTAAGCCACGAATGTCGGCTCTTAAAGGCCCTAAAGCTTACTATGACAAATACTTAGTGGTCATTGATGAGAATGAAGAAGATTTAACGCCTCGACAAATCGAACTACTACGTTTTATCAAACGTAATGGTAAAATTCTCAAGCGTGATGCTGGTTCGCCAAGCATTGTTGATAAACTAATTAAAACGAACCATCTAGAAATAATCGAAATTGAACGATTTCGTTTAGAAATACCTGAGTATCAAAAAGAAACGGCCAAAATTTTAAATGACGAGCAAAATGCTGCGGTCAAAAGCATTTTAGACACTCAAAAAACCGTAAGCCTTTTACAAGGAGTAACTGGAAGCGGGAAAACAGAAGTTTATTTATCCCTTTCCGAAGACATTATTGATGCGGGACGTAACGTTTTGATGCTCGTGCCGGAAATCGCTTTGACACCAATTATGGTTGAATATTTTCAGCGTCGATTTAAAGGTAATGTCGCTATTTTGCATAGTGAACTAACGGAGGCTGAAAAATACGATGAGTATCGGCGTATCGCCAAAGGCGAATGTCGTGTGGTCGTTGGAGCACGAAGCGCTGTTTTTGCTCCCTTAGACAACATCGGTCTATTTATTTTAGATGAAGAACACGTCGAATCTTATAAGCAAGATGTCGCCCCTTATTACCACGCTCGCGATATTGCCATCATGAGAGCTGAACACCATCGCGCCAAAGTTGTTCTTGGTAGCGCAACCCCGTCCTTAGAAAGCAAAGCTCGGGCTTTAAAGGGCGTTTATCATTATGCTGAATTGTCCCATCGTATTAATGAGCAAGTTATGCCTAAAGTGGCAATTATCGATATGGCGAATCCTCGTAATTTAACGCGCCAATCAGTAATGTTTTCCGAAGCCTTGATTAACAAAATTGCTGATCGTCTAAATCAACATGAGCAAGTTGTTTTGCTAATTAATCGTCGCGGTTATAGTGGATATGTTACTTGCCGCTCTTGTGGCCATATATTTAAATGTCCGGATTGTGGAATTACTTTGACTTATCATCGCCAAGATGAAATATTGAAATGCCACCATTGTAATCATGTCGAATTTGCACCCAAAATTTGTCCGGAATGTGGAGGAAAATACTTTTCAAAAAGTGGCTTTGGCACCGAACGGATTATCGATGAAATCGCCAAACTTTTTCCTCAAGCCCGAACTTTGCGTCTGGATAGTGATGTCGGACGCGTTCGTAATACGATTGCCAAAACGATTGAGGCTTTTCGCAATAAAGAAGCCGACATTTTGGTTGGAACACAAATGATTGCTAAAGGTCATGATTTTCCTGATGTAACTTTGGTCGGTATTGTTTTGGCCGACATCGGTTTGTCGCTTCCCTCATTTCGTAGCAGTGAACGGGCCTTTGAATTAATAACGCAAGCCGTTGGTCGTAGTGGCCGAGCCCAAAAAAGCGGGGAAGCCATTATTCAAACTTTTAATCCTAACCATTATGCAATTCGCTTGGCGGCCGCTCAAGATTATGAGACTTTTTTTAGTAAAGAAATGCTATCTCGTAAAGCTCAGCAGTACCCGCCATATACCTTCTTAACAAGCGTGCAAATTTCTTCGAAAAACGAAGAATTAGCGATTGATACTATTCATGCGATTGCCGAGGATATTTTAAAGAAAAACTTTGAAGGAGTGACTGTTTTAGGACCAGTTTCGCCATATATTCATTTCGAAAAAGATGTTCATCATCGTGTTTTACTTCTAAAGTACAAAAACGAAACAGAAATTAAAAATTATTTAGCCTCACTTCTTATCACTTTACAAAGTAAACCGTCGATTAACGTCATCGTCAATGTCGATCCATATAACTTTTAAATAAAAGTTGTTGAGCAATGATATAATATTTAAGAAAGCACAGGATTTCATCATGATCACCATCTCTATAATTGGTTTAGACCAATATGCCGTTATGACTTATTCTCGCGAGCACACTAAAAAGCTCGCTGACTTATTTGAAGTAAAGCCCGATGATATAAATTTTTATGCCCCTAATGCCTTTTTTTATCATGATGGTGTTGATCAAACTTCATGGAACACCTTAGTCCGCGTTCACGCTCCGAATCAAATTCAGATTCTCGAAGAAAAAGTTACTGCCTATTTAATTAGCACTTTAATGCCTATGACGATTAATATATCGATTGAATTTTTCTATTATGACAAGAAAAACCGCCACGATTATCTTAATCGCGAATATCCGCATTTTATCACTGAGGCGAACGCTGTTGTTGTCGATGAGGAAGATGAGGAAATCGAAGAAGACGATGAAGAAATTTACGACGGAAACGTCTTTGCTGAATTTGAAGAAAAAATTAAATAATTGCCAAGGTTTTTAACGACATTTTGTCGTTTTTAGTAGTAGAATTGTCGTTTTTCAATTACTATACTATGTATTGAGGAGTAAAATATGAAAGCACTCGAAATCGTTCAAAACGTTCTTAATCAAATCCTCTTTCAAGAAGTGGAATTTCAGAATGCTTTGCGACTAGCTTTCAAAGATAATCCTAGCGATAAAGAGCACGCCCGTTTAGTCTCGGCTATCGTTGGTTGTGAACTGCGCCACCATCTTCTGTTTGAACGCATCATCAAAGATTTAGGCGGAGAATATAGCGATGAACAAAAGTGTTTTCTTTATGCTGCTTTAGCTAATAATTTATTCCTTAAGCGTATTGCCCAAGACGATATCGTTTCCTTTGTTCACTCTATATTCAGCGAAGAACATATTCCAACAATTGAAAAGCTCCTGGCCTATCAAGATTCACCACGTGAACTGATTCCGGAATCAATTCCCCCTGAATCACTTGAATATTTGTCATTGCGCTTTAACACTCCGGAATGGCTCATTAAAATGTGGCAAAAGCATTTTGGTCGGGGCGTAACTTATAAACTTCTTAAAAAGAACAATAAACCACAACTGCAAACTTGTCGCGTTAACACTTTAGCGTCATCTGCGAAAGAAGTTCTTGAAGACAATAACGAATTTATCGCCGCTCCTGTCGCTGATATGGTTATTTATCAAGGCAAAGCCCCGATTCGCAAAAATGTTTTCTTTCAAAGCTTCGATGTCTTTTTAATGAAAATGGCTTTAAAAGAATTAATGGATAAAGTATGTATCAGTCATATTACTGAAGCTTTCCTTTATTCCAGTGAAGACAACACTGTCGTTCGTGAGTTCTTTTTGAAATATCAAAAAAGAATTGGTCTCAATCTCGGTGTTCCTAAACAAGACGAACGCGTAGATATTGCCAAAGTCATTCGTTATAACCAACTGACAAATGTGAATTATTTCGAAGCGGAGCCAAGCGCTATGAAATCAGCGATTTCACGGCCTCAAGACTTGGTTATTGCCTTTCCATGTAGTTCTAATTTTGATTTGATTCGGGCTTATCCCGATTATTTATTGCATTTTAAACGTGAGAGGATAGATGAATTAGTAGCTAAGCAAAAAGAAACACTAGAAAATTGTGCTTCGTTTGTCGAAGTTGAAGGCACTCTTGTTTATGTCGTGACAACGATTAATCGTAAAGAAGGTCGTTCTTTAATTATGGAGTTCCTCGATCACCATCGCGATTTTACTTTGATCGAAGAAAAACAAAGATTTCCGTTTGACCCCCTCGACACCGCTCTTTATTATGCAATCATGAAACGTAAAGTCGAGGCCAAGGTTAGTGAATAATATTTATGGATTCAGTCACGAAAAGTTGTTAGCGGCGATGGTCGAAAAAGGACAAAAGCCTTATCGGGCCACGCAGCTTTTTTCTTGGCTATATGAAAAGAAGGCGCAATCATTCGATGAAATGAGCGATGTTTCTTTATCATTTCGCGAAGTGTTAAAAAGCGAGTATTATTTTGCCATCCCTCATATTTATAAAATGCAGAAGTCTTTAGATGGCACGATCAAACTTTTACTAGAACTGAATGATGGTAGTAAAATCGAAACCGCCTTACTTCGCTATAACTACGGCAACGCTTTATGCGTATCGAGTCAAGTTGGATGTAACATGGGTTGTTCGTTTTGTGCATCTGGTTTGCTAAAAAAACAAAGAAACTTGACCGTTGACGAAATGGTTGGACAAATTTTGGTAATGAACAAGTTATTGCTTGAAGAAGGGCAAAACGAAATTGTTACCCATATCGTAGTAATGGGAACAGGCGAACCATTTGATAACTATGAAAATGTTATGGACTTTATTCGTATCGCCAATCATCCAAAAGCTTTTGCCATTGGGGCGCGGCGCATTACCGTTTCAACTTGTGGTATTGTGCCACGCATTTATGACTACGCCAATGAAGGCTTGCAAGTTAATTTAGCCATTTCACTTCATGCTTCCAATAATGAATTGCGTAGCAAACTCATGCGAATTAATCAGGCCTATCCTTTAGATTCTTTAATAGAAGCCGTTAAATACTATGTCAACAAAACGGGGCGGCGCGTGACGTTTGAATACATTTTGCTTGAAGGGGTTAATGATGCAGTGGCTTTCGCTGATGAATTATCCGATTTAATTCGCGGCATTGAAGCTTATGTTAATCTTATTCCCTACAATCCAATTGATGAAAAAGGCTATCGTCGTAGTGATGAATTAGCCGTTAAAACTTTTCAAAACCAACTTACGAAACGCAGTATTACCTCAACCGTTCGCAAAGAATTTGGCTCGGATATCGACGCTGCCTGCGGACAATTGCGTGCCAAGGAGAAAATGTGAGGACGAAGGGAAGATTCGCTTATCGCATTGATATCGGCCGGGTTCGGGTTTCTAACGAAGATCAGGCGGTCGTTTTAACGAATGCTGATGGTGATGTTCTTCTACTTGTTTGTGACGGCATGGGCGGACATAACAAAGGCGACTTTGCCTCACGAACCGCCATTAGTGTTCTCAGCGAAGCGTTTAAGGATAAAACGAAATTCATCCATCCCTTTCTTGCCAAAAGATGGTTAACGCGAGCTATTCGTTTTGCTAATAAAGAAATATACGATGCCGCTTTCGCTAATGAAGCCTATAAAGACATGGGCACAACTTTAGTGGCTGCTTTAATTATGGAAGATCACATTATTATCGCCAATATTGGTGACTCACGAGCCTATGCGATTCGCCACGAAGGCTTGCAACGCCTGACTGAAGACCAAACGTACGTTGATTATTTATATAGAACCGGAAAAATAACCCAAGAAGAAATTGCGACGCACCCCAAACGCCATGTTTTAATGAATGCTCTGGGCATTTATCCATCGTTAACTTTGGATGTTACAGCTTCACCTTACATTGGCTTTTCAATTTTACTTTGTAGTGATGGTCTTTATAACAACATCAGCGAAAAAGAAATGCACGCCATTTTATCAACCGAAGAAAGACCAGAACAAAAGGTCGAAACTTTAATAAAAGTCGCTAATTCTAATGGGGGATCCGATAATATCGCCATTGCCTATTGGGAGGTAATCAAGAATGATCAAAATCGGTGACAAAGTTGATGGTCGTTATCGCATTACGAGTCGTTTAGGCTCGGGAGGAATGTCGGAAGTATATGAAGCGACCGATGTTATTTCCAAGCGCATAGTGGCCGTCAAAATCATGAAAGAAGAATTAATGAGCGATTTTGAAAATATTCGTCGCTTTAAACATGAAGTAGCAGCGGTAGCGAGTTTTCAGCATCCAAATATAATCAAAGTTTATAATAACGGCGAAATAAATGGTCGTCCTTATATGGCTAATGAGTATGTTAAAGGTCAAACTCTTCATGAAAAACTTATGTTTTTAACAAAGCTACAGCCCTATGAAGCTTGTGAAATTATGTTACAAATTCTTAGTGCCGTAATTTATATTCACAATCACGGTGTCATTCATCGCGATATTAAACCTCATAACGTTTATTACATGGCTGATGGAACGATCAAACTTGGTGATTTTGGGATCGCCACGAATGAAGAAATGAGCCAAGCCAATCCCGATGAACATATTTTGGGAAGCGTTCATTATTTAGCCCCTGAATTATGCCAAGGCAAAAAGCCATCGCCTTTAAGTGATATTTATGCCGCTGGAATTACTTTTTTTGAACTCGTTACAGGCCATGTTCCTTTCGATGAGGCTCTACCGGTTGATATTGCGGTCGCCCACATTAAGCGACCCTTTCCATATCCTTCAAAACTCGATCCTTCAATATCTAAGGAAGTTGAAAAAATTATCGTTAAAGCTTGTCGTAAAAATCCACTTGATCGATATCAAAGCGCGCAAGAAATGTACGATGATATCGAGCATATTATGAAAAACCGCAATAATTTCAAAGAGAAAAAAAGTTTTTTATCTCGCGTGTTTGGTTTTAAATGAAGCAAGGAATAATTGTCTCCGCTTATGGTGGAAAATATGTTGCCGTATGCGAAGGCACTTCGTATGAACTTTCTCCGCGGGGAACAGTTCGTTATAAAAGTGGCGAAGTTTTGCCTGGTGATCATGTTGATTTTGATGAACTCACATTGACAATTGAACATATCTTAAATCGGGAAAACAAATTGCCGCGTCCTCGTGTTGCAAATATTTCGCAAATTATGGTGATGGCTTCCGCCGTTGAACCCGATTTTTCGCCTTTGCTTATTTATAAGACATTAGCCTATGCCTTAATGTATGGTATTCGACCATTTGTTGTCATAAGCAAAATTGACCGTTTGCAAGATTTGACAGTTTTAGAGGATTTTAAAAACCAGCTTGCACAGATTGGTTTGGATGTTGTTCTTTATTCAAAGCGTTCGAAAATCGGACTCGAAACATTGATTAGTGAACTCGACTCTAATGTAACATTAGCCATTGGGCAAACGGGTGTTGGCAAATCCTCATTGATTAATTTATTGGATGCAAGTTTTCAAAGAGCAATTGGCGAGTTTTCTAAAGCTTTAGGTCGCGGTAAGCATAAAACCAAAGAAGTTATTTTCTTGCCTTTTAAAGATGGATTTATCGTTGATTCGCCGGGATTTTCATCACTGGAACTCGATGTATATAAAGAAGATTTAGCGGCCTTCTTTCCAGGCTTTGAAAAAGCTGTCGGAAAATGTTTTTTTCGCGATTGCTATCACCAAGGCGAAAAAGGCTGCGAAGTTAAAAAAATGGTTGAAGCAGGAATTATTAGTGCTGAGGCGTATTTGATTTATCAAAAACTTCTTAATGAACTACAATATAAAAATAGGAGGTTTGTTAAATGAAAAATTATGTCGCTCCTAGTTTACTGGCCGCCGATAAAAGTAAACTGCTTGATGAAATTAAACTCGCCGAAAGTAGTGGTGCTGAATATTTACACTTTGATGTGATGGATGGCAAGTTTGTTCCTAATGTTTCGTTTGGTATTGACGATTTAAAGAAAATAAGCTCTTCGCATCAGATGCTTAATGATGTTCATATCATGATTGAGGACCCTGACGCACAAGCGGTGGAATATGCTAAAGCCGGAGCCGATATCGTTACTTTTCATCTTGAAGCTTTTACTTGTCCTTCATGCATGAGTAAAACCATTAAGGCGATACACGAAGCGAAAGCAAAGGTTGGAATTTCGATTAAGCCGGCCACCAAGGTTAGAACCTTGCTACCCTTTTTAGATGTCGTTGATTTAGTTCTTGTTATGTCAGTTGAACCTGGAAAAGGCGGACAATCTTTTATGAAAAGCGCCTTACGAAAAATTAAATTCTTACGCCGCTATATTGATCGAAAAAAACTCAAGGTTTTAATTGAAGTAGATGGGGGCATTAACGATATTACTGGGCAAATGGCTCGTCAGGCCGGCGCAGATATTTTAGTGGCTGGAACCTATTTATTCGGACACGACGACTTTAAAGAAAGGGTTGCAAAACTCCGCTAATTATGAGCCTTTGGATTGCCTCGATAGTCGTGCTTTGTTTATCTTTTTTCGGGATGCTTCTTTTTGGGTTATCTAATTTTCAAGAAACTTTTAAAACTAAATTTTCCCTTTTGAATATGTTTCCCTATGAACTTTCATCTCACAATCAAGGCAAGATGATTATGTTTTATCGTTTTTTTCTATATTTATATGTAGCTTTTTCCTTAACCCCAGCTTTGCTGATGGTTAGCAAATTTATGCAACTTCCTGGATATATGTCCTATTTAATTATGATTAGTATTTTGTTTGTGATTAATGCCGTAACATTTTTAACTTTGCATATCATTCAAGCCAAATATGTACGTTTGCATTCGCTCATAGCGACGGTTTATTTTGCCATTAGTGTTTTGGCTTCGGGAGCTGTCGCTATCGTGTTATTTAATCTTTATATCTCGAATAACCAATTGGATGTAACTTACCTTGTGCTCGGTATATTTACGGCGATGGCTGGATTTGCAACATTATTGATTATGCTTAATCCTCGCCTTCGTAACTGGGCCGAATTAAATAGCCAAACAAACGAAGACGGAACGGTAGTGATTGTTCGCCCCCGTATTTTTATTTTGGCTTTTAGCGAGTGGCTAGTTATTTTCATTAATTTTGCTGTTTTGATTATGCTTCTTATTGCTTATTTATAAGCATTAAAAAAGTCCCAACAAGGGACATTTTTTATAAATTGATAAATGTTATTTTTCGGTCTTCATTAAGGAACGATGAGCACGAGCGGACATGCGAATAGTTTGCACTTTTCCGTCGATTTCGACTTGGTATGGTTGCATGTTGACATTCCAACGCCGACGTGTGGCACGAAGGCTGTGAGAACGATTATTGCCGCTTAGCGGACCTTTACCGGTTACTGGACATATTCTTGACATAACTTAGACCTCATTTTCTTAAAACGCACGACAAAGTTTAACATAAGTTAATAGTAGATGCAATAATTTTGACATCGGAATTCTCAAACTATAAATTGAAAAACTTAATTCCGTTTCTATAATGATATCTTCATTTCTGATTTTTCTCTTTTAAATAGATGCTATTTTTAATATAGATGCTTCCAGAAAGGAGTTCAACTTGAAAAACAAG
>JAEWUY010000068.1 GCA_023396795.1 Bacillota bacterium
CTAATTAAGAATCAGTAATAATTTGATTATTAGTTGTTGAAACTATTTACTAGGGTTTGTTGGCGAATTTCGCCAGCAGCCCTAGTTTTTTTATTGAATAAAAGCAAAGATGGCAATAATAACTTAATGTAACTTTCAGACAAGCTTGACCCTGTAGTAACTAAATGAACTATTATCTAGTCCTAATCGACAAAATTTGATTTGACACCCTAGTTAATAAATAATAATATGATTGTGATAAAGTTGTTTTAATCATCGAATGGGGAATTTTATGGATAAATCAGAAAAGAAGTTTAAACTGCCGAGCTGGCTGAATCTAGCTTTGATCATCGGCGAAATCGCACTTACCGTTGCACTTGTTACTATCTCGATTATCACCATGGTGACATTGGGGAGTGCCACCGGGTTTATTAAATGGTTACAAATGAATCCACTTTGGTTCTTTATTATAATTGTCTTTCCGCTTGTTGTTCTTTTCTTAGTCAACGTCTTCTTATTGATTAAGGCCGTTAACACACAAAAAGATAAAGAACTCGCGACTGCAGGAATGAGTCAAGAAGAACTTCTCGAAGAAGCTCGCCGCCAAGCACGCGCTGAACTTGAAGCGGAATTAAAAAATAATCCAGCCCCTGAAAATAACAAGAAATAAGCGCTCAATCTAAGCAAGTAGAGTAAAGCCACATCAGTTGTGGCTTTTCTTTTGCTATGGGCCTAGAAAGAGCCCTTACGCGTTTATTTATTATTTATAATAAGATGCCCGCTACCTTGCGTTAATTATTTGTGCACATCAGCGTGTACCTACGCGCGAGTAATATTCAAGAAAACATTCTGAAAAAATATTATTCAAAATGCTTTACATAATTTTTTACATTCGCTATAATCGTGTAAGAAAAAGGCAAAACTAAAGAAATTTAGTGACGCAAAACTATAGGGCCTTCTAACGATGGTAGCCAGTTGCCAATAGAATAAGACGAATAATCAATTCTGGGCAATTCTTGGTTAACATCGTTTTATTTTGAGAGGGAACTCCTTGTTTGTGAAAGCATTACTAAGGAGTGGCATTGATCACTGACGGCCGTAGCGAAGTAATGGGCGCGAACGCCACGAGGTGAATAACAAACGCATCATGTGATGTATCTTTAAGACTACTTCATTTAGGGAAGGAGGTAATCGAAGTTGCGCAATATCAATCTTGAGAACGAATTCGCTGGAAATCGAAAACGCAAAAAGCGAGCAGTTCTCTGGGCTACGATTTCTTCGAGCGTATTAGCGGTCTTCGTAATTATCTCTTATCTGGGTTACACCGTCGGAGAATATCTTGCTAATGTAACGACGATCTCATTTAACGATCGTTCTAACGCAGTTGGAATTACTGAAGTTGGCTTTCGAGTCCCAACAGCTATTCCAGCTAATGATCAAGAAAAATACAAACTTGTCCCCGATAACTATTTGATTGAGGGTGACGGCTTCGTTTACTGGACCACAAATTCGGTCGGAGGTCAAACGTTGCGTTATATCATTAATCATGCTGGTTATTCAAGTAACAACACTGTCCTTCCGATGACATCCAAACGGTTTATCAAAGGCGACCCAATTCGTCTTTATGAAGAACCACCCTATAACAGCGTTTACCCGATCATGCCGCAAGACACGATCGCTTCTAAAGAAGATTATATTGGTTTTACTCTCCTGTTTCGCGTCGCCCAAACTGTCGCTGGTTCGGATCCGATTGGAGTTGCTGATTATGGCATCTTTGTCGGTAAGGACATTCAGTTTTATGGTAACAATCAAATTACGAAAGCTTTACGCTTCGGTTTCGAAAGTGACCTCACTAGCGATATGATAAGTCCCGGCCGAGACACGAATGGAGAAATCGCCGTCGGTGGACGACTAGATTTGGACCGTGACGGCTATTATGATACGACCCCAGAAGGGGCGCGACTGGACCCCGAAGATCCGGAAGGCGCTAAATATGAAATTGCTTATGGCGATTTTATTGATCCGCTGACCGATGGTGATTGGGGAGCAGTTACGAGTGAAGAAATTCCTGCACCTGATTTAGAAGAAGAACTATCCTTTTATAACGCCAAGACAGCAATTGGCGTCCGTCCGTTACTTAATAACAATGCTGCTGTTCAACAATATACGACTTTCTCAACTTATACGGCTGAGAACGCTGATGGTCAACCCATCGCCATAACTGACACCAAAGGTGTCGCGGAAGTAACAATTAAAATGTGGCTTGAAGGCTGGGATCCAGTTTCAGACGATGAACTTCGTGACAAATCATTTGGTGCAAACTTGCGGTTTACGGCTGCGACAAGCGTCGGTCCGTAATTTAATGAATTACGTCGCAATATCAGTTATGATTAAAAGGTAACAAATCAATGAGCGCATTCTTTAATTACATTCGCGAAATCTTTGAAGCGGTATTCCGAAATATCGGCCGCTTTTTTGTTACGGTTTTCGCTGAGCCATGGATTAATTTAGGCAGTGATTGGGGCGAATATAGTCTCATCTATGAAACCTATGTTGGTCAATTTGGTGTGGGGGGATGGATTTTATTTGTTGTTTTCATCATTTTGGTTATTGCTTTATTTGCTTCAATTATCTACTTCATTTATTATTTAGTCCGCAAGGCTATTGTTTTCAACAATCGCCGTGTAAGCAAAGAACGACTCCTTGAAGAAGTTCAGCAATTAAACAAAGAGCTTTTCCTGGCTATTCAAGAGAAAAATGAAATTCTCAAACTGAAAGCTGATTCCTTTGGTCTTCGTCCTGAAGAACAAGCGGGGGGAGATTCTGAAAACGAGCGTCGAGTTATGGAGGCTTTTCCTAAATTAGGCGCGATTGATAAAAAATATGCTACTGAAGATGCGACGATTGTCGTACCGCCTTCAGATATTGGCCTGAGCTTAGAACAATTAACAATTCGCTTTCAAAAGTTTGCGGCTTCGCAGTTAGGGCTACATTATGAGCTTAGCGTCATTCGCACAATGTTTGCGGCCCTGGGCACAACTAAATTTATTATTCTTGAAGGTATTTCTGGAACAGGTAAAACATCACTACCATATGCCTTAGGCAAATTTTTTAAACGTGATGTAACAATTTGCTCTGTTCAACCCTCATGGCGTGAACGCACGGAAATGATGGGTTATTTTAATGAATTTACCAAAAAGTTTAATGAAACGGAATTTTTACGAGCGCTTTATGAAGCGACATATCGTCAGGACAATAATATTATTATCCTTGACGAGATGAACTTAGCGCGTATCGAATATTATTTTGCGGACTTCCTATCGATTATGGAAATGCCAGTCCATAATGAATGGAAAGTTGAAGTAACGCGCACTCCCGACAATATGAATCCGAAAAAACTTGAAAGTGGCAAATTATTAATTACTCAAAATTTATGGTTTATTGGCACCGCTAATAACGATGATTCGACCTTTACAATTACTGACAAAGTTTATGATCGGGCCATTTCGATTACCTTAAATGATAAAGGCGACAGTATTGATGCCGAATACACTGAAGGTGTGTTTATGCCTTATGAAAACTTCGCTAAACTTTTTGAGCAAGCTTTAAGCAATTATCCGATTAGTAAAGCTTCTTTGGCTAAGTTTGAAAAACTTGATAATTTTGTCGCTGATAAATTCCGCATTGGTTTTGGTAATCGTATTATTAAACAAATGCGGGCCTTTGCCGCAAACTTAATGGCTTGTGGTGGCACGGAAATTGAAGCCCTCGACTTTATGTTCTCATCGAAAGTATTAAAGAAATTTACGAGTTTAAACTTAGCGTTTATGCACGATGAACTCAATGAGCTGTCGAGCGAACTTGATAAATTATTCGGTAAAGGCGCCTTCGCTCAATCGCAAAAGGTAATATCGGATTACTTGAAAATAAGTTAATGAGGAGACAATAAAGATATGGCTGATCATAAAGATAATGCCGTCAATACTTCTCCTCAAACTATCGGCAAATTAAAAAGTAAATA
>JAEWUY010000083.1 GCA_023396795.1 Bacillota bacterium
ACCTTACGTCGATTAACCGGCTTAGAAAAGCAAAAACTCGAAGCCGAACGTGTGCAACTCGAAGCCAACATTAATAAGTATCGTGACATTTTGAGTTCTCGCGAAAAAGTAATCGATGTCATTATCGAAGAACTTCTTGAAATCAAAGCTCGTTTCGGCGACGAACGCAAAACCGAAATTAGTAACGATCTTGCAAAAATTGAAGACGAATCATTAATTCCAGAAGAAGAAATAGTTATCGCTTTATCCGCAAACAACTATGTTAAAAGAATGACAACCGATACCTTCCGCACGCAAAATCGTGGAGGCCGTGGTGTTAAGGGTATGAACACCAACGATAACGATATCGTTTCAATTATCGTTCATACAAAAACCCACACCGACGTCTTGTTCTTCTCAAACCTTGGCAAAGTCTATCGTATGAGAGGCTATGCCATTCCTGAAAGTGGTCGTATTTCAAAAGGCACACCGATTCAAAATCTTATTTTAAATCTTGAAAAAGATGAACGTATTATGTCGATTATCTCGTTAGATGATTATCACGAAGAACATTATTTGTTCTTCATCACTGTTAATGGTGTTGTTAAACGGACGAATTTATCAGAGTTTGCCTCAATACGCCAAAACGGTAAAATTGCTATCTCGTTACGTGATGGTGATGCACTCCTTGATGTTAAACGCACTGATGGCAATGCCATGATTGGTTTAGCTTCAAGCAACGGCAAAATGGTTAAGTTCCATGAAAGCGATGTTCGCTCAATGGGTCGTACCGCTGCCGGCGTTAAAGGTATGAGTACCGATGGAGCCGAAGTTGTTAGTGCAACCACCTCAATAGAAGGCGAACTAATCCTCGCTATTACCCAACGTGGTTATGGCAAAATGTCGCCAGCCGAAAGTTATCGGACAACCAAGCGTGGAGCTAAAGGCGTCTTAACAATCAACACAACCGATAAAAACGGAAAACTTGTTGCTTTAAGAGCTGTTCGTGGTGACGAAGATCTGATGATCGTGACTGCCGGAGGCACCATTATTCGCATTCCTCTTGATCAAGTCAAAGTCGCTGGTCGCAACACACAAGGTGTTCGTGTCATTAAACTTGACGGACGCCAAAAAGTCGCTTCCATTGCAATTGTTCCTCACGAAGAAGAGACAGATATCGAAGTTGAAAGCGAAGGTCTTGAAGAAGAAGAAAATGTCGCAGTCGTTGAGGATAACGACGCAGAAATCTAATATTTATGAAGGTTTTTGTTCACTTTCAACCACGGGTTTTAAAGGACGTTTACGAGGGCATGCGTCTTCGCAAAAACATTAAGGGCGCCCTTGAACTAACTAATATCGAAATTGCTAAAAACAGTATTGATAATTATGATGTTGCTCATTTTCTTTCCATCGCTGATGAAATGAAAATTAACGACGCTCTTGAGCTTGGTAAGGCAGTTGTCTTCTCGGCTCTAATGTGTGAATCCGATCCAGTGGCAAAAATCACCGAAATAACTCGCGATGGCGAAATTAAACTTAGTAGTCGGGCCTTACGCATTTTAAATAAAGTCAATGTGGTTATTGTTCCCAATACCACAGGCCAGAAGTTTCTTGTCGACCAAGGAGTGAATAGTAAAATTGTTGTTTTATCACCAGGCGTTAACATCGCTCGTTTTGAAAAAAGTGATCAGTTAGAAGCAGACTTATTTTATCGTTACTTCCGCCTTAATAAAGACACAAAATTCGTCGTGGCCTTTGGCCAATATGATAGTAAGGAAGAAATTCGCAACATAGTTGAAATTGCTAAAACGTGCCCACAATATAAGTTCTTATATTTTGGACAAGCTAAACATTTATTGTTCTTGCCTAGCAAAATTCGTCGATTATTACGCCGATCACCCAAGAACCTTAAATTCAATCCAATTATTCCAGAAGACGTTTATCGCTCCGTTATGATGAACGCTGATGTCTTTTTAATCGTTAATCGTCGGAAATATAATGCGATAACGATGTTGGATGCTATTGCGGCCAAACGCCAAATTATTGGCCTTGGACCGATTGATTATGATGCAAAAGTATTTTCTAAAGGCTACGCTTATATTGCCGATACTTTGCCTAGCGTTGCCTCAACTATTAAACGTTTTTTTGAAGGAGAAATCCCTTCTAAAGTGGCGAAAGCTTATGCGATCGCCAAGGCCGAAAGTTTAACGGAAATCGGCAAAGAACTCGAAAAAATCTATTTAAGTTTAATTAATAAGAAGTGATTCAGGAGGCAAAACCATGCTTGATATCAAATTAATCACTGAGAATCCTAACAAAGTAAAAGAAGCGTTAAAAAAGAAGCTTTACGATGTTGATTTTGAACCCCTTTTAGCTTTGGTCGAGGAAAGAAAAAGGCTTTTAATTAAAGTCGAAGGATCCAAGGCTGAACAAAACCGTTTGTCTGGTTCAGTAGCGCAAATTAAAAAAAGCGGTGGTGACGTTGCTTCAATTTTTGCCAAGGTTAAAGAGTTATCGTCACAAAGCGCTGGCGACCAAGTCGCTTTAAAAGATATCGAAGCCCAAATCTTTGATTTTATGGCCGCTCTTCCTAATCTGCCTGATGAAGATTTATTAGGTGGGGGCAAAGAAAATAACGCCGTGATTTATGAATACGGGAAAATGCCGAAGTTTGATTTTAAAATCAAAGACCATGTTGCTTTAGCTGAATCGCTTGGTTTAGTTGATTACGAACGCGCTGCAAAAATTAGCGGCAGCGGTACTTGGATTTATACGGGTCAAGGCGCTCTTTTAGAGTGGGCTTTAATCAATTATTTTATCGCCAATCACCTTAAGGATGGTTATGAATTTATTCTGCCACCCCATATTCTAAATTACGAATCAGGATATGTGGCAGGTCAATTCCCGAAATTTAATGATGCTGTTTTCACCCTTGAAGGCGTAACACCGAAGAAGTTTATTCTCCCGACCGCCGAAACAGCCCTCGTGAATTTCCATCGTAATGAGATATTAGATCCCGCTACCTTACCCCGTAAATATTTCGCTTACACTCCCTGCTATCGTTCTGAAGCCGGTTCGTATCGGACCGAAGAAAGAGGAATGATTCGTGGTTATCAGTTCAACAAAGTAGAAATCGTTCAATATACGACTGAAGAAAGTTCTGATCTTGCCTTTGAAGAGATGGTTAATAAAGCTAAAAAACTTGTTGAGCAACTCGGTTTACATTTCCACGTCAGTAAATTAGCGGCCGGGGATTGTTCACACGCCATGGCAAGAACATATGACATAGAAGTTTATATTCCAAGCATGGAAACATACAAAGAAGTATCCAGCGCCTCGAACGCCCGTGATTATCAAGCCCGACGCGGCATGATGCGTTATCGCGATAAAGAGACAGGTAAAATGAAGTTCTGTCATACTTTAAACGCTAGTGGTTTGGCGACGTCGCGTCTTGTTCCAGCAATTTTAGAACAATTCCAACAAGCGGACGGCTCTGTTATCGTTCCTGAAGTGCTTCGCCCCTTTATGGGCGGAATCTGGAAATTAGAGCCTAAAAAGTAAAAACATTTTATATTTCTTGTTATAATAACTATGCCATCGCGATGTATCACGATGAACCAGGTCAGGGCGGAAACGCAGCAGCCTTAAGTTGCTGATGCATGTGCGGTGGTTTATTTATATGAAAAAAGATGATACATATTTTATGAATATAGCCCTCAAGGAAGCGTATAAAGCTCTTTTGCTTGATGAGGTTCCTGTAGGAGCTCTTATCGTTAAAAACGATGCAATTATTGCCAAAGCATATAATAAACGCGAAAAACTAAACGATCCGACCGCTCACGCCGAGATTTTAGCTATTCGAAAAGCGTGCAAAAAATTGGGCGTTTGGCGTTTAGATGGATGCCGAATGTATGTCACAATTGAGCCGTGTTCAATGTGCGCCGGAACACTTTTATGGACACGAATTGATGCCATCGTTTATGGCGCAAAAGATATC